>LVVU01000271.1 GCA_006954465.1 Candidatus Methanoprimaticola hominis | reverse complement strand
AACCATCTGAAGCAAAAGAGAAGAAGAATCGAATAATGAAACGACAGAATAATCTGAAGGAATGGAAGAATGAAGAAATTCGGAGGATGAGATTTCATACGGAACCTGTTTAACTGCTAGACCACACCCCAGCGACGTCAAAGAACATTAGTTAGCCAGGACTGAATATCTCGGCGAACCTCGATACTTACATCCGGCTTCTATCGAACTCATCATTTATGAGCGTTCTATGGGTACCTCTTTTTTAAGATGGCTTCGAGCTTAGATGCCTTCAGCTCTTATCCACTACCGCGTGGCTACTCAGCTTGCCTTGTCAGACAACTGATAAACTAGAGGCGACGAACCCCTGTTCCTCTCGTACTAAAGGGTCCTTCTCATCAGGTACCAACACCTCCATCAAAAAGCAACAAAACTGTCTCGCGACGTTTTAAACCCAGCTCACGATCCCTTTTAATGGGCGAACAACCCCACCCTTGGCAGCTGCTGCACCACCAGGATAGGGAGAGCCGACAGCGAAGTAGCAAGCCACGAGGTCGATGTGAACTCTTGCTCGTGACAACTCAATTATCCCCAGGGTAATTTTTCTGACATCAATCACCCCCATTCAGGAGGTTGATTGGTTCGTTAGGCCTTAGTTTCCTATCTCCGAACCCTATTGTCTGGTTCCGAGTCAAGCTGGCTTATACCCTTACATTCTTCGGTAGATTTCTGACCTACCTGAGCCAACCTTTGGGCACCCTTGTTATCTTTTTGAGGGCGTGGCGCCCCACCCGAACTGCCTGCCTATAGCTGTTCCTCCGGAGAGGTGAGTCGTAAAAACTTGCAAGGGCGGTGTTTCATCGGTGACTCGGAGAGATGCTAGCGCACCTTCCTGGGTAACGTCTCCCGCCTACCCTACACATGCCAATTCTTACAACAACAACAGGTTGCAGTGAAACTCCATGGGGTCTTCGCTTTCAGATGGAGGGGTCTGGATTGTGCACCAGACTGATTGATTTCACTAGCGTCATGGCGGGGACAGTAGAACACTCGTTGAGCCTTCATGCAAGTCGCCAATTAAGCGACAAGGTATTACGCTACCTTAAGAGGGTCATAGTTACCCCCGCCGTTTATCGGTCCTTCGATCCGTTGTAACAGATTTTCAGATGCCGACACTGGGCAGGCTTCGGCCTCTATACACATCCTTTCGAACTAGCAGAGACCTATGTTTTTATTAAACAGTCGGTGTTCTCTTGTCACTGCGACCAGCAGCTCTCACTGCTGGCACCCCTTCTCCCGAAGTTACAGGGCTAATTTGCCGAGTTCCCTCGCCACGATTATGCTAACACGCCTTAGGCTACTCACCTAGGGACACCTGTGTCGGTTCTTGGTACGAACAACAAGATTGTAACTATGCAGGTTTCACGGAATCCAGGAATTATCGAAAGCGAGCTTACGCTCGCCCCATCACGCATTCTCCAACTTCTCACCATTACGGTTCTTCATCGGATTCGGCGCTTAGATACGCTGACTGGCGTACATCAACTATCCCGAACTGACTACATAGGCAAAGATCTTGCTGGTACAGGAATATTAACCTGTTTCCCATTCGATAACTTCGATTAAGAGTTACCTTAGGATCGACTAACCCTTGGCTGACGAACATTGCCAAGGAACCCTTGCCCCTGCGGCGACACGGATTCTCACCGTGCTTTGCTGCTACTCTCTCCAGGATCCTCGTTGGTACACGGTCCACAGGACTTCACAGCCCTGCTTCTGCCCATGCACCACGCCCCCCTACCGAATTACTTTGCAGTATCCTATAGTATCGGTACTCGGTTTAGCCCCGTCCATTTTCTGGGCCCACGATCTAGACCGGTGAGCTGTTACGCTATCTTTGAAGGATGGCTGCTTCTAAGCCCACCTCCCGGTTGTTTTAGACCGCCGACACCATTTCGTATTACACTTGACCGAAATTTAGGGACCTTAACTATAGTCTGGGTTGTTTCCCTTATGGCCACCAAGCTTACCCCGGATGGCCTCACACCCGACGTCTACGATGAACGCAAGTTCGGAGTTTGACAAGATGCCGAGGAATTTCTTCCCCTAAGCACCCAATCGGTGCTCTACCTCACATTCCACCTCGATCGAGGTCTAGCTGCGACTAGTTTCGGGGGGAACCAGCTATTTCCGGCCTAGATTGGCCTTTCACCCCTATACCCAAGTCATCCAAACGATTTGCACATCAGAACTGGTTCGGACCTCCACCTCCCCTTCGAGAGGCTTCATCCTGCTCAGGCATAGATCGACCGGCTTCGGGTATCCGCACCATTGACTCCACGCGAGCACACGTTGCCCCTCGCAAAAAGCTGCGGGCAATCGGTTTCCCTTCGGCTACCTAATTGAATAGTTAACCTCGCCAATGACCAGAACTCCCTGGATCGTTTTTCGAAACGAACAAAATAACACTGGTCCACCAATAATTGGCTTCTTCCCTTTGATGCTATTTAAATCTTTAACCGTATGGTTTCAGGTCTTTTGACCTCCCGTTAAGGGTACTTTTCAGTCTTCGCTCACGCTACTACTGCACTATCGGACTAGAGACGTATTTAGGGTTGGAAGTGAATGCCTCCCAAATTCATGCGCGATATCCAACGCACACTACTCAAGAACATCGAAAATCACCATATCCACCTTCCTCTAAGGGGCTATCACCCTCTATGGCCTGGCTTTCCAGCCAAGTTTGAGTATTTGGACTTAGGTGTAAACGAGCCTGTAACTCCACACCTCCCTTTCCTTTCAGAAGGGATTCGGATTGCCCTATACCGCGTTCGATCGCCTTTAATAACGGTATCTCTGTTGATTTCTTTTCCTGCGGGTACTAAGATGCTTCAATCCCCCGCGTTCCCGATCATTACTGATCATTCCGAAGAATAGGAAGTCCCATTAGGTAATCGTCGGATCATAGGCTTCTTGCACCTACCCGACGCATATCGCAGCTTGACACGACCTTCTTCAGCGCTCTAGCCGAACCATCCCCCATACGGCGTAGCATCGCCGCTGGCGTATGATCTAGCACACGTCCAGGTTTCGTATGAATGGTGGTCATCGGGCTTGATCCGCTCTCATCCTCCAGTAACGGAGCCCTACACCTCTTCCCCGAAACAGGATCTCTGTCCGGGTGCATGATTGTGAATCCAGTCGATTGCTCGACTGCGGTGAAACCCGCGTAGACGAGGGAAGTATATAAGACTTCCGACGAATGCGGGAATCAATGCGATTCTTTCTCGACTGGCTCTCTGTGAAGCCAGCCACGCGATTTCACTTCGCGCAGGCTCCTCCATATCGCACTTGTATATAAGGATTACTCATGGAGTGAAGACCACGACGGGCTATTTGAGAAGTAGGGTGGAAAGGACGGGAATCGATTGTCGACGAATCATGCCCTACCAGAGAAATTGTTGAACGTTACGACCTCTGAACGATGATGCCGGATGCTGCGCATCCGGGGTCGTTCGTCATTCGAGGGGGCGCCCGGCTGCCCCCTCTCTGACTCACGACGACGCCTCGCTTTCGCTCGGCTCAACATTCAGACACACCAGTTCCTGCGAATCATAGAACAACGGCAGTTGTGAGAACAGGAGATACGACATCGCAATCAGGTGGTTCACGTTGGTGAACCCTCTGGCGCGTCTGATCAGAAGCTTGAACTGCGTGTTCATCCCCTCGACGATCCCGTTGTTGATGCGACTGTCATACCACCTGAGAATGTCTTCCTTGCGATTCATCAGGGAATCAGCGGCACGTTTCATCTCCGGAGCTCCGTATCTGCCCACATCCTCATACCACAGATCGAAATAGAAATCGGCCATCTGTTTGTCCCCGTAGTCGTAGATCTTCGAGATGACCATCAGAAGGCGGTAGTTGTGGCCGATCTCACGGTAATCATCTGTGATGGTGTTCAGGCGTTTCTCGTCGGTCTCGCTGAGCGATCTCGAATGGAACGCCCTCTTTCTGAACCATTTGATGTTCCGATCCTCCTGATTCTGTCTGTCCAATACCTCGTTGAAGGCTTCTGTGACCAATTTGATCACGTGGAATTTGTCATAGGTTATCACGGCATTGGGGAAGTTCAGCCTCACCCCTTTTGGGTAGGCCAGACCCATGTCGCAGCTGACGTTCGTTATCTTCTCCGGATCACCTTTGTGAAGGATCAGCCAATCCTTCAGAAGGGTCACTGTACCGCTGTCCTTCCCTTCACAGGCGAAGATCAGTCTGCGACACTGATCATAGACCAGAGTGACATACTTATGGCCGACCTTCCAAGAGGATTCGTCGATGTAGATCGTGTGGACATGAGAGAGGTCCATCCGTTGAAGGGTGACTCCGATCCGATACTCCACGATGGTTCCTACGATGCTGTTAGTTGTCCCCAGCATTCTGGATACGGAGTTTACTGTACGCTCCTCCAGAAGTTCTGTTATCACGGCCCTTTCGAAGAAGAGCGTATATGGTGATCTGGCGCGTGCCCACGGCACGCGCAACTGAGGATAACCGTCCGCCGGACAGTACAGTTTAGGGACCTTGGCGATTATGGCGGTCTTGCAGTCCAGTGTCCTTGTGTGATAGTATTTTCGAACCTCGTATTCCTTGACCTTGCAGAGGTTCCCGCAGACGGGGCAGGGGTGAAGCCCGTGCTCCACATCCACATGGAACACGATTTCCCCGAGAAACCTCGACTCGTCCGGATCCGCTGACTGCGGATAATCGTAGAAACTCGTCATGGCAAGATGCCAAGGGCTCCTGACGCAGAGCTTCTTCTCGATCTCAGATGCTGGAATCCCGTCCAGATGCGTCCTTATGTGTTCATGTTCAGCACTACCGTTAACTACTCTCATTCTGTTTACAGCCATGCGGCCATTCTCCTGTAGCAAACTGAGATTCGGCTCGCACTTCTTCATCTTTTCAATGGTCTTGTTGTACCTCTTAAAGGTCAAAATCGTTGCAGGATTCACTTCCCAACCAGGAATTTGGTATTTCATTTTCCACCCTTAATCTGCAAGAGGG
>LVVU01000270.1:1076-4098 GCA_006954465.1 Candidatus Methanoprimaticola hominis | reverse complement strand
ATGACAGCGTGGAATCGGCTCGAAAAGAACGAATGGAAGAGTGTGTTCAAGAAGGCCTTAACTGTTCATGAATGTGGATATGCTGCTCAGCAATCGGTGACCTCTGAGATCCGAGTCGGACCCGCGTGGGATCTCGCGTGCGCATCGAAATCCATCTCGTGAAAAGCAGTGTCCGATTCGAATCATTTGGAGCTTTGGTGAATGGAATACGGCCTGCAAAGGGAGTCGACAAGGCATCCGAGTGATGCTATGGCCCTCCGGATACTGGAAGAGCCTTGATACAGCTGTAGAGACAAGCTGCAATGAAGACAAATTACAGAGACCCTCCGACGCCTGCAGGCGTAGATGACGGAGAGCCATCATGCTTTCGAACATGACCGAGATTGACCCGCTTAATCAGAAGATGGATCCTTACCGGAACAGAAGCGGGTCAGAGGCTCCAGCTGGGATTCGTCGTAGAAGCTTCCGCCATCCATCATAGCATCGAATACAGGCTGGTTGAACTGGTTGAGTCCCTGGAGCTTCATGAAGACCGCTACGACCGCCAGGATGGCCTTATCGATGATGCCTAGCCTGCTGCGATCTATCCATCCACGGACATAGTACATCGGTACAGAGACGCCGTTGGAATCGGACATCTTCATGGAATCGAATCTGTCGGCGGAGTCGAGCCCTACAGCACACACAGCGTGAAGCTTGGATCTATCGATGCTACGAATGCCAACGATGGAAGGTCCTTTGACCCAACCGAAGAAGACGATGGCTGATCCTTCGGATAATCATCATAAACGGAATAAGCAGGAAGGCCCGTTTTACGAGATAACGCGAGAGCGTATTTCTCGGACGATCCAGACTTCGAAGAATGAACAATAATCAAACAAACCACCAGATGATGAAAAAGAAACGATGCAGAAGAAGAAAGCTGAGAATGGATTAGGACGTTCGATGCTACGTTTAGTGCATGGTAAGCTGCCTCGGAATTGCGGGAAACTCGCTCGGAGTTTCCTTGCAATGTGATTCCTGTGTAAGGACAGGAAGATGTGAGCTCACCGGGGCCGAAGCCCCGGGAGCTGCTTAGGAGGTGATCCATCTGCAGGTTCCCCTACAGATACCTTGTTACGACTTAACCTTCCTTGCTAAATCTCAGTTTGAAGACCCCAATTAAAGGCCACCTCACTGAAACCCAACTCGGATGGTTTGACGGGCGGTGTGTGCAAGGAGCAGGGGCATATTCACCGCGAGTTGTTGATTCGCGATTACTACGGAATCCAGCTTCGTGAGGGTGAGTTACAACCCTCAGTCCGAACTATGGACGGGTTTCGAGATTACCTTCGCCTCTCGGCGTCGGAGCCCATTGTCCCGCCCTTTGTAGCGCGCGTGTAGCCCAAGAGATTCGGGGCATACTGACCTACCGTTGACCTCTCCTTCCTCTGACTTAGCGTCAGCGGTCCCAATAATGTGCATCTACTCCGGAGAATAGATTAGCAATTATCAGTGAGGGTCTCGTTCGTTATCTCACTTAAGAGAACGCCTTACGGTACGAACTGACGACGGCCATGCACCACCTCTCCAAAAATCTAGCAAGGTCATTAGCCTGGCTTTCATGTAATGGTCGCCCTTGGTGAGTTTTCCGGTGTTGAATCCAATTAAACCGCACGCTCCTCCCGTTGCGGTGCTCCCCCGCCAATTCCTTTAAGTTTCATCCTTGCGGACGTACTCCCCAAGTAGCAGACTTAACAACTTCTCTCCGGCACTGAATGCCCCCGAAGGGCCTCCAACACCAAGTCTGCAGCGTTTACACCCTGGACTACCGGGGTATCTAATCCCGTTTGCGACCCAGGGCTTCGTCCCTCACCGTCGGATCCGTTCTAGCTAGACGCCTTCGCCACCGGTGGTCCTTCTAGGATTACAGGATTTTACCCCTACCCCAGAAGTACCTCTAGCCTCTCCCGGTCCCAAGTCTGGCAGTCTCCTCGGAATTCGGAAAGTTGAGCTCCCCGATTTACCCAAGGATTTACCAGACCGGCTACGAACGTTTTAGACTCAATAAAATCGACCACCACTTGGGCTGCAGGTATTACCGCGGCGGCTGGCACCCGTCTTACCCAGCCCTTATTCCTCAAGTTATCTACGCTTGAGAAAAGCTAGAACAAATGTCCTAGCACTAGGAATTCCCTCATCGGGGTTGCCCCCAGTGTGAAGTTTTCGCGACTGCTGCGCCCCGTAGGGCCTGGATTCGTGTCTCAGAATCCAACTCTGGGCTCCCTCTCTCAAGGCCCATACCCGTCGTCGGCTAGGGGGTACATTACACCCACTACTACCTGATAGGCCGCAGAGCAATCCTAGAGCGCCGGAACTTTGAGCCAGGAGTCATTCCAGATCTCCTGACCTATGGGGTATTATGCAGAGTTTCCCCTGACTATCCCCCACTCTAGGGCATGTTCTCCACGTGTTACTGAGCAGTTCGCCGAGGCCATTATGCCTCTCGACTCGCATGTCTTAATCGAATTCCTATAGCGGTGGCCGCCGGCAGGATCAACCGGAGTCAAATCTTTTGACTTTTCGTCTTTGGATGGATGAAAGAAACTGGCAGTTTACCATGTTTCACCGCTGTCCCGCTAAACGGCACACTCAATCGAATGATCCGTCTAACGGAACATTCGTAGCATCGAACGTCAGAATTCATGAGTGCACGCCCAAGGGGCGGAGATCATGATTCTCCATTGGCGCAACCTGCCTTCGCGGGCCGCGCATTCCCGTGTATATCTAGGATGTATTTAAAACTTATAGGTCCCAAAAAATCCGAAGCCAGAAAAATCTGGAGAAACTGGATAATATGTAGGAAAAATCGCAAAAACGTAATGATTTTGCGACACTCCGAGTGACCTCTGGTTGCAATGCGGAAGCTGCCGGTTCAGTCGCAGTGACTGCTTTGCTGGAAGATCGGAAACCTGCTCGGTCTGAAACAGCGGGACAATAAACCCTGCGTGAAAACTGAGATAGAACCGCGAACACGGAGCAC
>LVVU01000270.1:848-1066 GCA_006954465.1 Candidatus Methanoprimaticola hominis | reverse complement strand
TCTCCATTGGCGCAACCTGCCTTCGCGGGCCGCGCATTCCCGTGTATATCGGAGAGGTATATAAGCCTTGTGATTCAGGGCTTCCGACTCCGGTACACACCTAAGCGAATTGTCCAAGCCGCACACCTCATCAGTGTGCTTCCTGCGCATCGCGTAGACCCCTGTACTTCCCACTCATATAATAACCTTTGCATTTAGTCCGAACAGAGGGGGTCTGA
>LVVU01000270.1:236-838 GCA_006954465.1 Candidatus Methanoprimaticola hominis | reverse complement strand
CGTTTCTTATTCCCTATTATACCCTATAATAGAGGGCGATCCGGATCGACTCATGGCTTCGTCGGGATTTGCTTTCCGATCCCAACTGTCCGAGAGATCTGCCGGGAAACAACTTCAAGTCCGTCAAAGGGTTAGGTTTATTAACAGAATGATAATTGGGCATGCTAAGTGGAGGTGGCCCAGCCTGGCAAGGCGTCAGACTGCTAATCTGATGTCACTATGTGACCCGGGGGTTCGAATCCCCCTCTCCACGCCATTCACTTCTGGCTACGGATTAGTTTTTCGAGCCAAATATTTCCGAGTTGGTTGTTTCCGATAATTACGAAGATCGTCAGAGGCTTTCATGACCTCCGTCGGCTACCTCTCGCAACCGACCCTGGAGGAGTTCGGACCTCTGCCGGAGACCTGCTGGCGCACGAACTCAGACTGGGGCTGGGTCGACTCCCGTTGGCTCTATGAGGCCCTAATCAGGAGAGACGTCTTCCTCGCTGACGACTGACTTCAGGAGACCTTCCTGGATTACGTGGAAAAGCAGGTCTGCATCGAGTTCTACAACACCGAGACCCACGATTTCTTCTACGCCCTGGTAGCCAAACGCGGGA
>LVVU01000270.1:0-226 GCA_006954465.1 Candidatus Methanoprimaticola hominis | reverse complement strand
TCGGAGAGGGGGCGGTCCGCGACGAGATCTCCGAAGCCATGTCCGGAATCGTCTTCGACGAGCCCGTCCCGGGGTTCAGGAACCTCAGGCGGAGCAGACTGCTGTTCGTGACGCTGACCTTCGACACGAGGAAGTTCACCGCCGAGGAGGCCTGGGCCTCGCTCAAGTCAACCCGTCCCGAGGGTATGGACGACATCTACAACATGATCAACGGGTTCGCCGCCAA
>LVVU01000269.1 GCA_006954465.1 Candidatus Methanoprimaticola hominis | reverse complement strand
CCTATCAGTGATAAACACAGGGGCGCAAGCCCCTATTCCACGATTATCGGGATCGGTCGCTCTTCGCGAGAGACGGGTCCTTCTCCCCCATGAGATACTCGCAGGCCTGGATGATGCGAACCGGGCTGATCCTGCCCTCGGCGCACAGCTCCATGACCTCCAGCATGCTCTCGACAGCCTGTCCGCGCATGGTCAGCGACCAGAACTTCGCGGTACGCCTGGAGCCTTCGATCTCATCCCTCTCCATATCGACCAGTCCGACATCCTGGAGATGGCCCAGCTGGATCTCGGTCTGCTGCGGATTGGGGAAGATGTCGTCACGGATCGTGACCTCCTTCACGCGACCTTTGCAACCGAGGTACATCAACGCGGAAATCGCACGTTTGCGCTCCAACGCGTCGATGAGACGTGTCCAGTCCTCTTCTGTGTCACCCTGAACACGTTCTTCTGGCATAATTGGTCCTAAGACCTGAATATTAATAGATATTGTGTACTGAATCAGTATTTAGTAAACTAAGACAATGATATTAGTTGCTTCGATATGAGAGCAGGAAACTGCTTCATCCGAGTCAACAGCGATGCATAGCTGCCTTCCAGTCGGCCGCACGCAGGGGTTATTTCAAACCCTCGGCTGCATGCAGCATTGCCCCTCAGATGATGGCAATATAATAATCGATACGTGTAGAGCATCAACACGGAAAGGGGGTTTTCGGTCACCCCCCGAATCCGCTTAAATACGCAATCAGCCTTGGTTCGATTATAGAGAGGATCGACATGGTCAGCAAAACATTGGAAGACATACCCGGGGTCGGCCCCGCCATCGCCGAAAAGCTCCGCGACTCGGGATACACCGAGATCATGGCCATAGCGGTAGCGTCCCCCAAGGAACTGGCAGAGGCCTGCGAGATCGGTGAGAAGAAGGCGAGCGACATCATCGAGGGTGCGAAGCTCTGCGCCGATATCGGCGGATTCGAGACCGGTGTCGATATCATGGAGAGGAGGAGGGCGGTCACCAAGCTCACCACCGGCTCCAAGGCATTCGACGACCTCCTGGCAGGAGGACTCGAGAGCCAGTCCATCGTCGAGCTCTTCGGAGAATTCGGAAGCTGCAAGACCCAGGTATGCTTCCAGCTGGCCGTCAACGCCACCCTTCCCGAGGACCGCGGAGGACTCGATTCCGATGTCATCATCATCGATTCCGAGAACACGTTCCGTCCCGAGAGGATCATCCAGATGGCCACCTACCTCGGCGTGGACCCCGACGAGACCCTCAAGAGGATCCATGTCGCACGTGCCTTCAACTCGCAGCACCAGGTCCTCCTCGTCGACAAGGCGATGGAACTGGCCCAGCAGGTGAAGTGCAGGCTCATGATCGTCGATTCCCTGACATCCCACTTCCGTGCGGAGTACGTGGGTCGCGGATCCCTCGCCGAGAGGCAGCAGATCCTGAATCGCCACATGCACGACCTGCTCAACTTCGCCACCGTGAACAACGCCGTCATCGCCGTGACCAACCAGGTCGCCGCCAAGCCTGATGCATTCTTCGGAGACCCCACCAGGCCCATCGGAGGACATATCGTGGGACACACTGCCACATTCCGTATCTACCTCAGGAAGGGGAAGGCCGGCAAGAGGATCGCGAGGCTCATCGATTCCCCCAACCTGCCCGAAGGAGAGGCCGTGTTCATGGTCACCGAGGACGGGATCAAGGACGCCTGAGACGGCGCAATTAAAAACAACCTTTACATCAACGGGGGCGTGAGCCCCCAATTCTTCTTCGAGCTGTCAGGCGAATCCAAGGACATGCCACCCGCTGAGGCGATCCGCTGCATGGAGGCCGAAGCCGACGATTTCAGCATCATCAGGCAGGGTCCGGGATACCTCATCGCGGAATTCGATGAGAAGGCGCTCGATGGGATTGCGGACCGCATCGCACTGACCAAGAGCATGGGGAGATACCTTGGTGAATACGATCCCGACGATATCTCCAATCTCGAGGATGCGGAACTCCCCGAGGGGAGCTTCGCCGTCCGCGGGAAGAGGTTCGAAGGGATGATGAAGGATGCCGATTCCCAGGGCATGATCCGCAGGATCGGAGGGATCCTCTCGAAGAAGAGGGATGTGAACCTCCGTGAACCGGATTTCATCATAAGGATGCAGATGTGCGACACCGTCCATCTGTATCTCGAGCAGAGGGTCACGGAGACCGACCTTCTGGAGAAGCGCAAGGTCGGCGAACGCCCGTTCTTCTCACCCATCTCGCTCCACCCCAAGTACGCCCGTGCACTGATCAACCTAACCGGCGTGAAGCGCGGAGGAACCGTCCTGGACCCGTTCTGCGGAACAGGAGGCATAGTCATCGAGGCTGCCGAGATGGGCATGCGCGCCATAGCATCGGACTTCGACCCCGAGATGATCGGAGAACATGATGTTCTACGATCTGGAACTGGCGGATTTCGAGACGCTCGATATCGGAGACATCTCCGAGAGATTCGGGAACGTGGATGCCGTATGCACCGACCCTCCCTACGGAAGATCCACCAAGACCGGCGGCGAGAACATCGATCGCATCTATGCCAGAGCGGGGACCGCCATATCGGAGGTGCTCGCCCCCGGTGCACGTGCAGGGATAGTCCTCCCCCATCCGATCACGTACGACACCATGACCCTGGAGAACACCTACATCCAGAAGGTGCACGGATCGCTGTCGAGGCACTATCATATCTTCAGGAAAGAGGCGTGATCGCTCCGAGAACTCGTCGGTGACGTCCTCCCACCTCAGGGAATCGAGGGTATCGCCGTGGATGT
>LVVU01000268.1:2434-3056 GCA_006954465.1 Candidatus Methanoprimaticola hominis | reverse complement strand
GAGACGATAGTCGGTGACCTCGAAGAACGCGTTCCTCGGGTCCGTGACCTTGATGTATATCACGGCATCGACGGCCACCGGCGAGTTGTCCTTGGTGATGACCTCCTGCTTGGGGACATCCAGCACCTCGGTGCGCAGGTCGAGCTTGACGACCTGGTTGATCAGCGGGCAAACGAAGTTGAGTCCCTGGTTCAGGACCCGGACGTACTTCCCCAGCCTCATGTAGATCGCCTGCTCGTAGGGCTGGACGATCTTCACCCCGCTGAGGAGCATCGCCACCACCATGACTATCATCACGATGGCGACGCCTAGGAATGCGCCTTCCATTGTCTCTCCTCCTATCAGATTCTGCGGACGTGGACGTGCACGCCCTCGCTGCTCTCCACTTCCACGAGCTCACCCTCTCCGATGGCCTCATCGGAGGTGGCGGACCAGGTGTCGGAGTCGATCTTCACCTTCCCCTTCATCGTCCCCGGTTCCGTGGGGACGACGACCTTCCCGGTCTTCCCGACGAGGGATTCCGTCACCGTCGTCGACGGCGGCATCGGCTGGGCCAGCTTATGGTACAGCTTGATGGTCGCCAGAGTGACCGGGAACGCTACAGCCACGGCCACTATCGGGG
>LVVU01000268.1:0-2429 GCA_006954465.1 Candidatus Methanoprimaticola hominis | reverse complement strand
AAAAGGACATCGGGAACGAATACTCCGATCAGCCCCAGGATCACAAGGACCACTCCGGGGATGAGCATGAACGTACCCGGGCTGAACGCCTCTATGATGATGAAAAGGGCGCCGGCCACTATGAGAACTATAGCTACGGTGAACGGGTCCATGAGGGGAACGATGGCGTTACGCGTATAAAGACGTTTGCGGATTCGCTACTGGAGATGCTCATGGAATGCGAACTCATGCACAAGGGCGAACCGGTCGCCGTTCTTGATATCGGCGAAGGCGGGCATATCCTCGGCATCAGATCGCAGAGAGCTGTTGATGGGATCGCAGGCTCTGAACCTCTCCGACCAGTACTGGATCAGGAGGGATCCCGCCACGGAGTGGGAGGATGCGAGCTTCTTCCGGAATCCGTTCCCTCCCGATGTGGGGGATATCCTGTTCGGATCCGAGGCGGAAGGGATCGATCCGTCCTCTCCGGACATCGCGACAGACGGGGTTGTGATGAAGAGATGGTCGATCATCGACGGCGAGAGGTGCCTGGTCAAATCAGGCACCGAAGGGATCCTGCAGGAACCCTTCAACGAGGTCATAGCCAGCATGCTGATGGAATCCCAGAACATCCTCCACACGGGATACCGCCTGGAATGGACCGACGGCCATCCCTGTTCGGTGTGCAGGGACTTCATAACAGAGGACACCGAGCTGGTGACGGCCGCCCATGTGGTGGATTCGAACGTCGCCATGACCAACGGCTCCTATCGCGACGAGTACGCCCGCATATGCAGGGAACTCGGTATCGATGCGCACCTCGAACAGATGGATGTGATCGACGCGATCATGATGAACACGGACAGGCACCTCGGGAACTACGGGTTGATCCGGGATGCCGAGACGCTGGAGTACCTCGGACCTGCTCCGATCTACGACACAGGCACATCGCTGATGTGCAGGACCGCGACCGAGAACATCGTCGGAGCGATACCTTCGATGGCCGACGACATCGCAAAGGACACGAGGATCTCGGGACGGGATCTTGAATGGGTAGATATCGATGCGATGCGCGACACGCTCCCTGCGATCGAGAAGCTGCTCCGCACCGGAGCGGAGCGTCTCGACGGTCGCGGACTCTCGCCCATGAGGGCGGACGCCCTCGTATCCGTCCTCGACAGCAGGATCGATGGATTGGAGAGGCTCATCCGGCCTTCTCGTCATCGATGAACGACTTGTCGACCTTCTTCCTCTGACGGCCGCCAGTCTTCTTGAGCTTGCCCTGGTTCATCGCCCATTCGAAGCTCTTCTGCTCCGGAGGCGTGATGAGCACGCGCTCGCCCTTGCCGTACTTCCTTCCCGTCGCCCAGTTGGTGAACGGGGCGATCACACGGTATTCGTCGGCATCCATGACGATCTCGCGGACGTTTGGCCTGCCCTTCATCTCCGAGTATGTTCCGGAGAATTCTGTGGTATGGCCGTCCTTGACCTCGATGACCTTCGTGCATACGGTATCCAGGAAGTACCTGTCGTGGGTGACCGTTATCACCGTGCCGTCGTACTCGTTCAGGGCCTCCTCGACGGCATGCTTCGCAGGGATGTCGAGATAGTTGGTGGGCTCATCGAGCACCAGGAGGTTCGTGGCATCCATCAGCAGGGCGCACATCGCCACCCTGGCCCTCTGTCCTCCGGACAGTGTGGACATGGGACGCTCCACATCGTTCCCGAAGAGGAGGAACCTGGCGAGCATCTTCCTCGCATCGGCCCTGCGGTCCTTGCCTACGATGAGGAGCAGCTGCTCCTCCGCCGTCAGCTTGGGATCCAATGCCTCATGGTGCTGCGAGTAGTACCCGACCTTCGCCCCGGGAGCGACCCACAGGTCCCCGGTGGACGGTATCTCGCCGAGAAGAGCCTTCACGAGGGTGGACTTCCCCTCGCCGTTCGCTCCGAATATGCCGACCTTCTCGCCCTTCTGTATATCGAGATCCACATCGGAGAGGATCCTCCTTCCTCCGAGATCCACGCACAGACCCTTGGTTATCAGAACGTTCTTCCCGGATTTCGGAGCCGATTGGATGCGGACAGTGATCTCCTGGGCCTTCTCGGGCTTCTCCTTGACCTCCATCTTCGCGATCATCTTCTCGCGGGTCTTGTGGGTGGTCATGTACCACTGGTCCTGATGGAGCTCGGCGGCGATCTCCTCCTGCTTCTTCTTCTGGGTGGCGTACTTCCGGTACTCCTTCTCCATCCGATCCAGGTCGATCATCTTCTTGGTGATGAAGTCCGAGTAGTTCCCCTTGTACTCGCGGGACTTCCCGCGGTCGATCTCCAGCATGCGGGTGGCGATCTTGTGGTTCTATACGGTCTGAGGCTGGTAGGTCATTCAGATCGACAGCTTGAGCTTGCCCTTGCGGAACAGGCACATGTCGATCAGGTTCTGCTCGTTCTTG
>LVVU01000267.1:2485-5267 GCA_006954465.1 Candidatus Methanoprimaticola hominis | reverse complement strand
CCAGGCTGTACTCCAGGTTCTCGTCGCCGATGATCTTCAGGGCGTTGTCGTAGACCTTGTTGTACAGCTGCTCGATGGAGGACCTGTAGTGGTCGGGGTCGTCGATAAGCTTGTCGATCATGGCGCAGGCGATGGTGGTGGTGACCTTGTTCCCGACCCTGGAGGTCATGACCTTGACGTCCTGTCCGGTCTCGGGGAGAGACTCCTTCAGCTTTCCGTTGATGTACTCCTCGGTCTCGAGGGTGAGCCTGTCGGCGATCGAGTACGGAGCGTATCCGACTCCGAAGGAGGTGTCGTTCGCCATGTGTCCGGATGCCTTGTAGACGCCGGTCAGGTCGTCGGATCCCATTCCGAGCTTCGCATCGAGGATGACCTCGGAGTCGACGTCCAGGTTGGGGAAGGTCTTGGTGAGGTATTCCCTGGCGGCCTTCAGAGCGACGGGCTTGCAGGGAAGGGACTTGAGGTCCGCTCCCTCTCCGACGTGGGTGGTGGCGCGTCCGACCAGAAGGATGTAGGACGGGTCGATGATGGATCCTCCGCCGAACCTGGGGGCGGCCTGTCCGGCTGCGATCTGCGTCTCGTCGGTGTTGTGGTGCAGAACGTGTCCGAACTCCTTCTTGTACATCTTACAGAGGGCGCGGGAGACCTGCTCGGCGAGGGCGTCCGCGACGCTGTCGGGGTGTCCGATTCCTTTGCGCTCGACGATCTCGATGTCCTTCATGGGGACGGGGATCTCGTTGAGACCCTCGACATAGATGTTCTTAGCCATGATAACTATACTCCGGCAATCCGGATTATATCGCCATATATAATCGGCATGGCGTAAAATATTCTAATACGAATAACAATCGACCGGTCATGAGATTCCCTCCGGCCTCGGACATCAAGAGGATAAGGAAATCGATGGACGTGACGCAGTCGGAGCTGTCCAGGATGTCCGGCGTGGGTCAGAGCACCATCGCGAAGATCGAAGGCGGCAGGACATCCGCTTCCTACGAAACGGTTGTGAAGCTGTTCGAGACCCTGGAGCAGATGCGCAGGGGCCAAGGGAGCGATATGAAGGCCATGGATGTGGCCTCCACGAAGATCGTCTCCATAGAGAGCTCCGCGCTGGTCCATCAGGCCTCGGACCTCATGAGGAGGACCGGGTACTCCCAGCTCCCCGTGATCGATTCGGGGGTTTCCGTGGGGAGCATCTCCGAGAGGGGCATTTTCGAGCTCCTGAGAGAAGGGTCGACGATGGAGGACCTGGCCCACACCAGCATCTCGAAGGTGATGAAGGAACCGTTCCCTGTGGTATCCGATACGGCGCCCATGAGCGCGGTCACTGGACTCATGGTCGGTTACGATGCCGTGCTCGTCTCCAGGAAAGGGGAGATCGTCGGCATGATAACGAACGCCGACATCCTCAAGCTCGTCCGAGTCGGGCCTGCCTGAGGTCCTTCGCGGCGATGCCGCCGCGGGTGACGGTGAACAGTTCCATGTCCTCGGCGGCGTAGGATTGGGGGAAGACCTCCCTCGCCTCGTCCTCGATGACCGAGCGGTCCTCGTAGCGGTGGCTGATGTGCGTCATTATGAGGTACGACACGCCGGCCTCCTCCGCGATACGGGCGGCCTGGACGGCGGTGCTGTGGTTGTGCTCCTCGGCACGGGCCGATTCCCTGTCGGAGTACGTAGCCTCGTGGATCAGGACGTCGACGCCTCTGACTGCTTCGATCGTAGCCTTGCAGGGCTTCGTATCGCCCGTGTAAGCGACGCTCATCCCCTTCACGGCGGGTCCGACGACCTGCTCCGGCCTGACGCCGTTGACGATCTCGCCGGCCTTCAGACGGGCCATGTCCGGACCGTCCTCGATGCCCAGTTCCAAAGCCTTCCTGTGGTCGAGCCTTCCGGGTCTATCCGGGGCCCTGAGTACGAATCCCAGGGACGAGATCCCATGGTCGGTGCGGAAGCATTCGACGGAGAATCCTCTGATGTCGAACCTCTCGCCGCCGGACAGCTCGGTTATCTCCAGCGGATAGCCGGCCTCGCCCTCCGTGGCCGCCATGGAGGCGTCCACGAACGACCTTATCCCGACCGGGCCGTAGACCTTCAACGGCCCTGTCCTTCCGGACAGGCCCATCGTCTGGATGAGCCCGGGCAGGCCGAAGACGTGGTCTCCGTGGAGGTGGGTGATCAGAACGGTCCCGACCCTCATGAACGAGAACGGCGAGACCATCAGCTGGCGCTGGGAACCCTCGCCGCAATCCATCAGGACGATGTCGCGCAATGCGATGCAGGAAGTCGACCGGTCCCTCGAGGGGACGGCGGCCGACGTTCCGAGGAACAGCAGATCCATCAGTAGTACTGGTCGATCTCCCTGTCCTGCTTGGTCTCCTTCTTGTACTCCTTGTAGTGCTCCTTGCACAGGTGCACGCTGCGGAGTCCTTCGGACTTCAGCTTCAGATTGGATCTCGCTGCCTGCTTGATGTTGATGGAGCGCTCCGAGGGCTTGTCGCAGCCTGCGACGTCGCAGGGTTCCTCGGTCGTTCCGTGTTTCGCTAGTGCCATGATGTCTGGATAGACGCAATTCGTAAATAATCTGTTCGAGGAACGGAACGGACGGTACGAAGGGATGGCGGAGGAGAACCCCGGCGGATGCCGGGGGAAGAGGGAGCCGAGGCTCCAGTTTGTCGGAAGGATCAGGCCTTCCTTCTGTGGATCGCAGCGACTGCTGCGATGAGGACGATGACGATTGCGGCGATGCCGACGTACAGCATCGTGTCGGAACCACTGCCGCTGT
>LVVU01000267.1:0-2452 GCA_006954465.1 Candidatus Methanoprimaticola hominis | reverse complement strand
TCGTCCTCGGGAGCGACCATGAACACCGAGAAGTGGGTGGTCTCCATGGTGAACCTTCCCGCGGATTGATCGAAGGATGCGGTCATCTTGGTCTTGACGCCGTTGTCGTCGACGTACCAGACGCAGAGGCGGGACGGGTCGTCGCCGTCGCGGAGCTCGTATCCGAATACCACGGTGGCGACTCCGCCGAGCTCGTGTATCCTGTCGTTTCCGACGAATGCCCCGAGGACGATGAACTGCCTGTCGCCGACGATCTGCTTCTGCTTGTCGTTGAGATCATTGTGGGTATTCTTGTCCATCTCCAGCTTGACATCCTTGTCTGCGTTGCCGGAGAGGTTCTCCACGACCTTGTCGTCCACATGGATGGACTCGTTGTCGCTTCCAACCTTCAGGCCGGCTCCGTGATCGGAGATCTTTCCGATGGCTTCGGGGGATACGGTCACGGATGCGCCGCTGTCGTTCTTCACCTCTATGGTCTTGGAGATCTTCCCGTTGTCCACGGAGACCTCGTTCATCGCAGCCGAGGACTGATCGATGGCCTTCTGGACGCTGTCGGCATCCACGCTGCCGTCCTTCGTGGGGAGGGTGGTGACGGACTCGGCCTTGATGATCGAATCGCCCTTCTTCTCCACCTCGACGGAGGACTTCAGACCGGAGACGTCCTTGGATTCCACGGAGGAGGATTCCTTCGTCTCGGAGACCCCGTTCCTGATGGTCTCGGTCGAGGAGGAGTTCTTCTTCTCCGTGTCGGTCTCGGTGTTCTTACCGGTCTTGATGACCTTGGTCTCATCGATTACCTTGCCGTCCTTGTCCTTGACGACGGTGGTCTTCGTGGAATCCGTCTGCGAACCGTTATCGATCTCCTTATAGACCATCTCGGAATCCACAGACGTCTTGCCTTCGGGAGTCGTCTTGGTGTACTCGGTCTTGCTGACTTCGTTGCCCTCGCTGTCCTTGGTGTTGGTGGTGCCCTTCTTGATCTCCTCGATGACCTCACCGTTCTGATCCTTGACCACCTTGGTGCTCTCGAAACTCTCAGGAGTTCCGTCCTTGTTCTTGACAACAACAGCTGATTCGGTGGAGCTGATGACGTTTCCGGACGAATCCGTCGTCTTCGAATCGGTAGTGGTCGTGGTCTGGGTCTTCCCTCCGGCGATGGTCTTGTTCGCGACCTGCTCCTTGGTCTCGGTGGAGCTGACGGCGTTGCCCTCGGCGTCCTTGGAGACCTCGGTCGTTGTAGTAACAGAACCGTTGCCTTTGGCCTGTGTGTTGACGGTCTTCTCGAAGGAACCGGTGACGTTTCCATCCGCATCCTTGGATCTCTCCACGATCTTGGTTCCGGATTCCGTCTTCGTCTCCTCGATCTCCTTCATGCCGGTGATGTTGCCATCCTTGTCATGGGAGGTCTCGTTGGTCGTAGACTTCGTTCCTTCGGAGGTCTTCTCGATGGTGGTCTCGGACTTTGTGGTTCCGGTGACGTTTCCGTTCGCATCCTTGGCGGTGGATGTGGTCTCGGAATACACGGATCCGTCCTTCTTCGTCTCGGTAGTAGTCGAAGAATCAACGGTGGACCCGTTCTTCTTCGTCTCTGTTCCTTTGGTCTTCTCGGTGACGGTTCCGTCCTTGGAGGTGGTGGTGTCGGAGACGGATTGCTTGACGTTGCCGTCTTCGTCCTTCTCCGTGACGGTCTTGCGTTCAGCATCGTTCCCATCGGCATCCTTGATCTTCTCTACCACAGTGACGGATTCGCTCTTGGTCTGGTTCCCTTCGGGATCGGTCTTCGTGGTGGTGGTCGTGGTAGTGGTCGTCGAACCGTCCGCACTGATGTCTGTCTTGGTCTCGACCTCATGCTTGGAGCCGTCCAATCCTTCCGTCGTCTCGGTATCGATCTTTGTGGTGCTGCCATCCTCGTTCTTCTCCTCGGAGCTCGTCCCGGTCTTGATTTCTCCATTGTCGGTGATAGAGGGCTTCTGATTATCGGACTTGCCTCCCCCTGTTCCACCTCCGCTCATATCCTCAGAGGTTATGTCGTAGATGAACTGGAAATTACCGCCATTCGTATAATATCCGAGAGTCCACTGATTATAACTGCCCTCATAATATTGAACCCAGTATTTCCACAGGCCATCGCCCATATACACATCGCCGAGACCGAACAAAGAGCCGAACCACCCCTTCAAATCCCCTTTGGAGACAGGATTGAAGGGAATATTGTTCTGAGAACAGGCCTTTTGGAAAGCATCCAAAGCACTGATGCCTCTCGCCTCCAGCGTGAACCCGGCCTCCAAAATCGACTGATTATAGACTGAGTGCTTGACTTTGTCAGCATCATACTTCATCTGAATGAAAAATTTGCAAGCTAGGTGACATGCGAGTTGGTACCGTTGGTGCATACGTATTCTGAATCCGTATTACTCTCTAACTTCGTGTAATAAAGACTCTGTAAGAAAGA
>LVVU01000266.1 GCA_006954465.1 Candidatus Methanoprimaticola hominis | reverse complement strand
TTTCTTACAGAGTCTTTATTACACGAAGTTAGAGAGTAATACGGATTCAGAATACGTATGCACCAACGGTACCAACTCGCATGTCACCTAGCTTGAAGAGTTTCCAATGCAAGCGTGACAAGGAGAGAGAAGATTTTCTCCACAACAAAGCTATAGCCTTTGAAAAGAAAGAAATGGCGAGAACGTACATAGCCTTCCAAAACAACACCATTGTAGGCTACTTTACACTCTCCATCAGATGTCTCCACGTCCCCAACGACCAGAATGTATCGAGATCGCTGAGCAAGAAGATGAACACAGATCCAGACAACAACGTCGCTCAGAGCTACCTTCTCGGTCAGCTCGGAAGAGCGGATTATTCCTACAAAGGCATGGGTGCCGATCTTCTGGAGGATGCAATGGGGATCGTCAAACAGGCCAACGGCCTGGTCGGATGCCGTGTGGTCAGGGTGGACTGCCAGGACGAACTCATCCCGTATTATGAGCAGCACGGCTTCAGATACCTGTGCATCACCGATCCGAGCAAGGACAAGCCTCCGATCAATCAGATGGTCCAGATTATCTGATCGCAACAACCCTCCCTCCTTAGCCGTCATCCGAAGAATCGCACTGGAAATCGGACCTAGACGGGCCCACATCTTCTCATCGATTAAACTCTCGTCAGTGTTGTAGACGTTCCGAATCTGAAGATTCCACCATTCTTCAGGATAAGGATAAGGATAAGGATAAGGGTGATTGCGAATGCGAATGAGATCTTGGATGCTTCTACGACAGAGAGCTCACGTATCGAGTACAAGGCCGACTGGAATCCGGAAAAGATAATGCATACGATCTGCGCCTTCGCGAACGATATAGAGAATATCGGCGGAGGCTACATCATAATCGGCGTGGAGGAAGAAAACGGGATGCCGAAACGTCCGGTCAAAGGAATAGATAAAGACTCCATAGACTCGATCAACAAAGATCTGATGGGTATCTGCAATCTGTTTGAACCCCGTTACATCCCATCCACGACCCATGAAGTAGTAGATGGGAAGGACATCACCCTCATCGAGGTCATAGTCGGAGAATCCCGTCCCTACAAATGTCCTGACTCGTACTCCCGTGACAAATCCAAGCGTTCGGGAAAATCATACTATATCCGCAAGCTCTCCAGCACCATAGCCGCCAATGCAGATGATGAGCGCGTGCTGTACAACGTGTCGTCAAACATCCCCTTCGACTGTCGCACGAATTACGATGCCGATATCTCTGACATCCGTCCGTCCCTCATATACGAGTACCTTTCCAAGATAGGATCCGAGAAGTCGGAGATCAGCCTGTCCGAACCTATCGAAACACTATGCAAGGACCTGAAGATCCTGGGTTCACCGCCCGACGATAGGCACCCGATCAATGCTGGCCTGTTGTTCTTCAACGAGAAACCCGCCAGGTTCATCGAATACGCGTATGTGGACGTGGTGGAGATGCCCGATCCGACCGGCGAGGGGATGAGGGAATCGCGTTTCGATGGTCCGCTGGACATCCTGCTTGAGAAGGTGACGGATCACATAAAGAACAAGGCCGTGCAGGTCATGATCAACAAGCACCCGGATTCCCCTCGGGCAACACGTACATGCAGCTATCCTCTTGCGGCGATAGAGGAGATCCTTGCGAACGCAGTATATCATCGGGACTACACCATACGCGAACCTATCACCGTCACGATACATCCGGACAGGATCACGGTGCTGAGCTTCCCCGGACCGGACCGGAGCATCTCCGACCAGGACATAAAAGATCTCAATATGAGATGCGAGAGCTACAGGAACAGCCGTCTGGGAGACTATCTCAAGGAGTTGAGGCTGACAGAAGGACGCAACACCGGGATACCGAGGATCCTCAGAAGCCTGGAAGAGAACGGATCGGGACGTCCGATCTACGAGACGGACGAAGAGCGCAGATTCACCCGCGTTACCATCCCCATCCACTACCTGTTCCTTCCTAAGGAGCTTCCATCCTCGGAACCGAGACCCGCCTCCAAATACAGGGATCCGACAGAGACCAGGGCGCTTCTTCTCGAATCGCTGCGGATCCACGGCTGCCAGACCACGAGAGAACTCGCAACATCCATCGGATACAGTGGAGTCAACAACACATTCCGGAGAATCCTACAGGAGCTGATGGATTCGGGAGAAGTGGAATACCTCTACCCGGACAACCCGAAGGACAGACGCCAGAGGATATGCCTTCCGAGGCACCGATGCGGAATCGAATCGCATCATCCATCCGCTCGCCATCCTGTCTCACGGGAGTGGTTTTTTTATAACTGTCCCGTGTCGCGGTCCTCAGATATCCAATGGCCCCTTACAACGACGACGGAAGAAAGAGCGGCGGAGACCGCGGAGACAGGAAGGACCGCGGCGGACGCCCGTACAAGGGCGGCAGCAGCCGCGGCGGATCCTACGGAAATGGAAGTGGAAATGGCGGTGCCGGTGGATACCGGAATGCCGGGAACGGCTACGGACAATAC
>LVVU01000265.1 GCA_006954465.1 Candidatus Methanoprimaticola hominis | reverse complement strand
CAGAAAGGACGATTTTCAGTGACCTGCCTCATTTAGTCGAGGTCACTGAAGATACAAGCTCACCCGCGGACGAACTTGACGTAATCCGCCTTGCCCTCGGACTGTATATCCCTCAGCATCCGGGAGAGAACATCGCCGTCGCAGGAGAGGACCATCACCTCGAGGCACTTGTGATTCTTCAGGTGAGAGTGGAGCTGCGTCTTGATGTGCGGAGCATAGGTCCCCTGTATCCTCATCATCCACGGGTCCTCGTGGTTCCCCCTTACGATTATGAGGACCCCTTCGACGTCCCCGTCCAGGGATTCCAGCTCCCTAATGTCCTTCAGGGCCGCATTGATAGAAGCGCGGACCGCCTCGGACCTCCCGTTCAGGCCGTACGCGGCCTGGATGCTGTCCAATACCTCCAGATTATCGTTGTTGAGGGAGACGCTCACTATGGTCATGGTACCATCCTAATAACAAAGGCAAGGTCCGGGGCCTATAAATTATTAATCAATCGGCAAATTATTAATATCGATAGATCGACGGGAAGCGCATGGACACTGCTCTGAACTTCCTGATCTACTCGCTCGGGATCCTCGCTATATCGATGGTGGGCGCGTACCTTCCGCGCGTCAGGACGCTCTCCGACAGGCAGATCCACCTCCTGGTCGCGCTGAGCGCCGGGATCTTCATAGGACTGCTGTTCCTCCTTCTCCTCCCGGAGGCCCTGGAGGAATGCGAGCACGGCGGGGTGGACACACACAACGCCATGATGGCCATCCTCGCCGGATTCCTTCTCATAATGGCCGTGGAGACATGGCTGAAGCACCGCCATATGAACGGATGCGGATGCGAGTGCGGACAGGACTTCCACAGCCACAGAATCACATCGTTCTCATCGATGGTCGGGCTCTCGATCCATGCGGCATGCGACGGGCTGGCCCTGGCCTCCACATTCCTCGCCGGAGACGCCATCGCGCTGATGACCACCGTCGGGATGTGCATCCACAAGTTCGTGGTGCTGTTCTCCCTGTCCTCCATGATGCTCGTCACGGACATCCCCAAGAAGAAGTCCATGAGGTACCTCCTGGCTTTCGGACTTGTGACACCCGTCGCCGGTATGCTGTTCTTCGCGCTGCTGAACGGGATGTCGGATATCGAAGGCATGGCCGGCATCCCGATGGCCTTCGCGGCGGGAACGTTCATGTACGTGGCCCTGTGCGACATGCTCCCCGAGGCTTTCCACAGGAAGAAGCAGGACATAACGTCCTTCGGACTCCTCTTGGCTGGAATCGTGATCATACTCATGGTCACGCTGATGTTCCCCCACGTCCACTGAAATAACGGAACAACGAAACCTCTTCTCCCAATCCCCTTTATATGAGATGAGGATGCGAGCGCATGCAAGAATCGGATCTATGGTTCGTGTTCGCCGCGATCGTCATAGTCCTGTTGTCCGCCGACCTGATCATGAACAGGAAGGCCCACCACATCCCTATGAGGACGGCTCTTGCGCAGACCGCTCTCTGGGTGGGCGTCGCGCTCGCATTCGGAGTCCTCCTGTTCTTCGTGACCGGAGACGGCACCCTCACGCTGGAGTACTTCACCGCCTATGCTATCGAGGAGTCGATGAGCATGGACAACCTGTTCGTGTTCATCATCATCTTCGCATACTTCGGGATACGCGACGAGGACCAGCACAAGGCCCTGTTCTACGGCGTCATCGGAGCCGTCGTGTTCCGTGCAATCTTCATCTTCGCCGGAGTCGAGCTGCTCAACATGTTCGACTGGCTGCTCTACGTCTTCGGGATCATCCTGCTCGCCGTGGCCCTCAAGACCCTGCTCGAGAAGGATGACGGGAAGGAGAAGGAGAACGGCATCGCCCGCTTCATGAAGCAGCACTTCGACTACGTGGATGACACCGAAGCGGATGGGAAGCTCATCGCCAAGGTGGACGGGAAGCGCGTCATGACAGCCATCCTCCTGTGCATCATCGTCATCGAGCTGACCGACATCGTGTTCGCCCTGGACTCCATACCCGCCGTCCTGGCGATCTCCACCGACACCATGGTCATCTACACCTCGAACATCTTCGCCGTCATGGGGCTGAGGTCGCTGTTCTTCGTGATCAAGGGCGGAATGAACTCCCTGGTCTACCTCAAGTACGGTCTCGGAGCCATCCTGACGTTCGTCGCTGTGAAGCTGCTGATCCACGAATTCGTGGAGATCCCCATCATGCTCTCCCTCGGAGTCATCGTGGGCATCCTGCTCATAACCGTGGTCGCCTCCCTTATGGCCAATAAGAAGAGCGTCAAGACCGCGGTATGACCGGGTCGCATCATTTTATTAAACCATAAGGGGTCCCGGAGTCCATGAAGCAATGCATGGACTCCGAGAACCTCCACCGGCGTCTCAAGAAGATACAGGGGCAGATCTCGGCCATCGACAGGATGATCGACGAGGATGTCCCCTGCGAGGATATCCTCGTCCAGATCAATGCGGTCAAGAGCGCCGTCCACAAGGTCGGTCAGATCG
>LVVU01000264.1 GCA_006954465.1 Candidatus Methanoprimaticola hominis | reverse complement strand
CCCCCATCTCACCGAGAAGGAGATGCATCAGATCGCCTCGTTCCTCAAAGGGAAGAAGAAGGTCCGGAACGACATCGAGATATGGTTCTGCACCTCCGAGGAGGTCAGGGCAGCGTGCCCCGATGATGTGAAGGTGATGGAGCAGTTCGGCCCCGTCCTCGCGGATACCTGCATGGTCGTCGCCCCCATCGAGGGGACGTTCCAGCGCACCGGGACGAACTCCGCCAAGGCAGGGAACTACCTCCCGACGCTGTGCTCCCAGAAGGCGATGGTCAGGGACGTCTCCGCACTGCTGGAGGTGGTCATGTGATAGTCAACGGACGCACGATATCCCCCGGAAGAGCCGAGGGCAAGGTCCTGAAGCTCGACGAGCCTCTGAGCTTCCTCGGCGGGGTGGACGGTTCCACCGGAGAGCTCCGCACCGGGAAGGAGGGAAACGTCGCAGGCAGGATCCTGGTGTTCCCCCGCGGCAAGGGCAGCACAGTCGGATCCTTCGTCATGTACGACCTGATGGTCCACGGGAAGGCTCCCGCAGCGATCATCAACGAGTCCGCCGAGACCATCGTGGCCACCGGCGCGGTGATCTCGTCGATCCCCATGGTCGATTCGATCCCCTCCGTCTCCATGTTCGAGGACGGGGACGATGTCATCGTCGATGCCGATGCCGGAACCGTCGAGATCAAAGGGATGGAAATGCGCACGGTCGTTTCCTCCGTCATCCTGTCCGGCGGGAGGATCCTGATGCTCAAGAGACCGGATGCCTGCCGTTCGTTCCCCGGCAGGTGGTCCCTCGTATCGGGGAAGATCGAGGCCGGCGAGTCCCCTGTCGAGGCCGCCCGCCGCGAGATTGTGGAGGAGACGCAGATCTGCGTAGCCAATCCCGATGCGATGCTCAAGCCAATCTACGTCAGGGAGAACGGCGTCCTGTGGAAGGTCCATCCGTTCCTCTACAGGCTCGGCGAGGTCGAACCCGTGCTCAACGAGGAGAACGAGGCCTTCGATTGGGTCGATCCCGCCGACGTCGGGAAGAGGTCCGTCGTCGATGACGTTCCGCGCATCGTGGAAGGACTCGTCCGCAGGGCGAATTCGGAATGAGGGGTGCCTCTGGGCCGGTCACGGCCCGAGGCATCCGATCGGGACGACCATCACGCCGTCGTCCCGGATATGGAAGAAACCTGCTCCCGTCAGCACGGCGAGGAACGAGGGTTCGGCCGAATCGGCGGAGATCTTGTTCCTGAGTCTTAGCAGGCTCCTGGCGGCATCGTCCTCTCCCCTGTTGAGCTTGACCTCGAATGCCCCCCATCTCCCGTCCGGCAGCTCCACGATGATGTCCACCTCGAGGCCCGTGTCGTCGTGATAGTGCATCACGATCCCGTCCAGGACCTGGGAGTAGACCCTGAGGTCCCGTATGCACATGGATTCGAACAAGACCTCCAGCTGCGGTATGTCGTGAAGAAGGGCATCAGGGGAGATCCCCATCGATGCAACCGCGATCGAGGGGTCGGCGAGGCATCTCTTCGGAGCGGACCTCACTCCGACCCTGGATGTCAGTGCAGGATGCCAGGATGGGACGTCCTCCGTGACATGCAGTCTTCTAAATGCATCGAGACGGTTCAGGACCGTCGACCGGCAGGCACGGCCTTTCAATTCCGATACGATGGATGAGGTATCGGCTGTGGTGCACAGCTTCTCGGACAGGGATCCCAGGACGGAGGCCGTGATATGCGGGTCGCGTCTGATTCCATCCATGACGGAGACCTCCCTGTTCACGATGTCATCGACGTAGTCCCTCGGAACCTCCAATGCGGATTCGTCATCCGCCTTCCACGCGTCGGGCCACCCTCCTCTGCAGACGAGTGCGGCCAGTTCATCCAAGGAGAGGATGGATACGGCATCGAAGTCGGTTCTTCCTTCGAACAGCGCTTCCAGGGATACGTCGCCGTCGGATCTTCCGACTTCGTAGGTGCTCATCGTGCGTAGACGTACAGTTGAGATGCGACCCGTCCCGGTATGCCATCTCTCAGCATCCTTCTCTTTTCTCGGGATCGAGGAGCTTGTGAGGATGTATGCTCCGCGGGAGTTGTTGCGGTCCACATCGAGGCGTATCGCGTCCCAGATCCTCGGAGCCTTCTGCCACTCGGCGATAAGGCGCGGTTTCTCTCCTTCGAGTAGCGACGAGGGCTTCACTCCAGCCATGTATTGGTACGTGTCTCTGCGGTCCGGGTCCTGGAGATGGATCGTGCTGGAGGATATCTGTTCGGCTATCGTGGTCTTGCCGCACCGTTTCGGGCCGATGATGAGCAGTGCGCCGGTGGATGAGAGGCGTCTTCTGAAGTATCCTTCCGCTGCTCTCGGATTGTATTTCCCTATCACGATAGCATATATGAAATCGTGGATATATACGTGGATGCTTTCAGATCGGGTGACTATTCAGAACCCCTTCTTGACAGAGGATGAGATCGGCCACAGCAGAATAGGCCGCTCAGAGGACGATGTATCCTCTGCCTTCTAATGCGGCGA
>LVVU01000263.1 GCA_006954465.1 Candidatus Methanoprimaticola hominis | reverse complement strand
TTCCCAGCGATACGATCAAATGTCGAATCTGAACTCATTGAAGGCAATCCCATTAGATGTTTGTCTAATTCTTTGCCGATAAAATGTCGTTTCATCGTAAAAATACGCAACGTTTATATTCAAGATATGCAGAATGCGGGTGCATGACCTACACAAGGTTCGATGCCGTCGAGGAGGCCTTCATGAGGCCCCCCGTGGAAGCTGTTCCCCCAGCCTCGGCAACCTCCGAGTACTTCGGGTGCAACGTGTTCAACAGGAAGAACATGAGAAAGTACCTGTCCGCCGACACCAGGCAGAAGGTATACGAGTCGATCGAGCAGGGTGTCACGCTCCAGAGGGACGTCGCCGAACAGGTCGCGGCCGGCATGAAGCGCTGGGCCATGGACATGGGTGCGACCCACTACACCCACTGGTTCCAGCCCCTGACCGGCGGAACCGCCGAGAAGCATGACTCCTTCGCGGAGCCCTACGGAAAGGGCGAGAGCATCGAGGAGTTCACCGGAAAGCTCCTCTGCCAGCAGGAGCCCGACGCATCCTCGTTCCCGTCCGGAGGCCTCAGGAACACCTTCGAGGCCCGCGGATACACCGCATGGGACCCCTCGTCCCCTGCATTCGTCCTCGGGGACACCCTGTGTATCCCTACCGTATTCATCTCATACACCGGCGAGGCGCTGGATTACAAGGCGCCTCTGCTCAAGTCCGAGACCGCCGTCGCCAAGGCGACCGCTGAGGTCCTGAAGTACTTCGGGATCAGGGACGACCCCGTCTACTCCTACCTCGGGTGGGAGCAGGAGTACTTCCTGGTCGATGCGGCGCTCTACGCGCTCCGCCCCGACATCATCATGGCCGAGAGGACCCTCGTGGGCCACAACTCCGCCAGGAACCAGCAGCTGGAGGACCACTACTTCGGGTGCATCCCCGACAGGGTCCTCGAGTTCATGAAGGACCTGGAGTTCGGAGCGTACAAGCTCGGGATCCCCATCAAGACCAGGCACAACGAGGTCGC
This sequence comes from Candidatus Methanoprimaticola hominis, assembly GCA_006954465.1. Classification (GTDB taxonomy): domain Archaea; phylum Thermoplasmatota; class Thermoplasmata; order Methanomassiliicoccales; family Methanomethylophilaceae; genus Methanoprimaticola; species Methanoprimaticola hominis. The sequence continues at coordinate 1,525 of LVVU01000263.1, read as the reverse complement.
TCCGAACCAGTTCGAGATCGCCCCCGTCTTCGAGCAGGCCAACCTGGCCATCGACCACAACCTGGAGCTCATGGCCCTGATGAAGACCACCGCGGAGAGGCACGGATTCAAGGTGCTCCTCCACGAGAAGCCCTTCGCAGGCATCAACGGATCCGGGAAGCACTGCAACTGGTCCCTCGGAACCGAGTCCGGCATCGGACTCATGTCCCCCGGCAAGAGCAACAAGGAGAACCTCAGGTTCCTCGTGTTCATGGCCAACGTGCTCAAGGCCGTCTACGACAACAACGCCCTGCTGAAGGCGTCCGTCATGACCGCCAGCAACGCCCACAGGCTCGGAGCCAACGAGGCTCCCCCTGCGATCATCTCCTGCTTCCTCGGAACCCAGGTCAGCGGCGCCTTCAAGGAGCTGCTCAACTCCAAGGACATGGTCAAGATCAAGGGCAAGAGCAAGTACAGCCTCGGCATCCCCCAGGTCCCCGAGCTCCTGATCGACAACACCGACAGGAACAGGACCTCCCCGTTCGCGTTCACTGGCAACAGGTTCGAGTTCAGGGCCGTCGGCTCCTCGGCCAACTGCGCCAGCGCGGTCACCGTCCTGAACACCATCGTGGCATACCAGCTCACCCAGTTCAAGGAGGCCGTCGACAAGAGGATCGCGGCCGGAGCGACCGTCACCCAGGCCCTCCTGGAGGAGACCAAGGAGACCTACAGGAAGTGTCAGAAGGTCTGCTTCGACGGGAACGGATACTCCGACGAGTGGAAGGCCGAAGCGAAGAAGCGCGGACTCGACTGCGAGACCTCCGCTCCTCTGTGCTACGACGCCTACACGTCCAAGCAGTCCCTGAACGTCTACAAGGAGGCCGGCGTCATGTCCGAGGTCGAGATGAAGGCCAGGACCGAGATCTGCTGGGAGATCTACTCCAAGAAGATCGAGATCGAGGCCCGCGTCCTCGCCGACCTGACCGCCAACCACATCCTGCCCGTGGCGACCCGCTACCAGTCCGTCCTCCTGGACAACGTCTCCAAGATGAAGGAGATCTTCACCGTCAAGAAGGAGTTCGACCAGGTCGCGGAGAGCGAGATCCACATCATCAAGGACATCGCGATGCACTGCAGCGAGGCCCGCACGATGGCGGAGAAGATGGAGAAGGAATGCGATGCCCTGGACCAGCTCGAGGACGAGAGGGCCAAGGCCATCGGCTACCACGACAAGATCACCGTCTACCTCGAGGAGATCAGGCAGCATGTCGACGCTCTCGAGATGATCGTGGACGACGAGATGTGGCCCCTCCCCAAGTACAGAGAGCTGCTCTTCATCCGCTGAAGGAGCACCCGGAAGAGCGATACGATGGAATCTAGAGGACTCTACGATCCTGCAGACGACCGCGACAGTTGCGGTGTCGGTCTGGCCGTCAGCATGGACGGCGAGAAGACCCACCGCACGGTGGAGATCGGTCTCAGGCTGCTGGAGAACATGGCGCACAGGGGTGCGGAGAACGGCGACGGCAAGACCGGCGACGGAGCA
>LVVU01000262.1 GCA_006954465.1 Candidatus Methanoprimaticola hominis | reverse complement strand
CCATTGCACCGATGGTATCAGAAATCCATGCAGAATCCGCGTAGGTTTCAAATCTCATCAACACTTCAATGGTGATGCGGCCCTTTTGAAGTCAAATAAGGGGTTTTTCAGGGAAATATCTATTAATGATGTAGTGTTACAATAACACTCATAGGTGGTTGGAATGGCATTCATCAGGATCCAGAAAATGAAACATGATGATCAGGGGAGGGTCATCGGAGGGACGGCTGCGATCATAGATACGTTCTATGACGGTGAGCTCCAGAAGACCACGAAAGGTCACTCGAAACAGGTGGTCCGCGAGAAATTGGGACTTCCACTATGGATATCTGATGACAGGAAGTCTGGGATCTTCCTCTCACCGACACGCGGATTGGTGTCATACGATGTGAACTCGGATGCTTTCGGTTTCGTCGAATCTGACGATCCGCGTGTGTCCGGGACGTTGGAGGATGTTGAGGACAGGATCCACACCGTGTTCGGGGATGCGTTCATTTTCCTGTCCTTTCTGAAAAACACCGGCCTCGATCCTATTCTGGCAAGTGTTTTTCCGGATGATGACCTCTATCAGAGATGCATCTGCCACCTTTTCCACACGATCATGAAGAACGGTGACAGGTCGCGTTGCGACCTGTTCATTGAGAAATCGTTCGTCTCGTATGTCACGCCGAAAGCCCCATCCTGGAGTCTTCGGTGCGATACGGCATACTTCACTGAGATGGGGTCTGACGCGGTGAGGATTGCATTCTTCAAAGGATTCGCCACGTTCATGAAGAAGGCGATCCCCGGATTCGGACGTGCCTGCTACATGGACTCCACACCGTTACCGAACGATATCGACGACAATCCGTTCAATGCGCTCTGCTCCCACGGGACCGGTTCTCCGGAGATCCAGATGAGGTTGGTGCTGGTGATCGATTCGATCACCGGGCTTCCGGTGTGGTACGAGCTGATCCCAGGAAACGTGTTGGATCTGAACACGTTGAAGAACTTCACGGACAACGTGAAGGCCAGCATCGATGTGGAGATCACGGAGTACGTCCTGGATGCCGGATATGCCAGCAAGGAACTCATCCAGGCATACCCCGCACAGTCCGAGGATGCAGCAGTCGACGACGTCGACTGCGATGAGATGATCCCAGAGAGGAACATCGTGGTGAGGATGCCTGCGAAGAAAGGATATCCGTTCAAAACCCTGTATCACGATTGCAAACCGTTGATGTCCAATGGGAAATACGATTTCGTGCGGGACAAGCATATGTACTTCGGCATCCGCAGGAAGATCGAGGTTTTCGAGACAGAGATCTACGCGTATGTGTATGTGGACCAGGACAATGCGCTCAGAGGTTACAGACAGTATGTGACCGCACATGAGGATGAGTTCAACGGTCTGACCGATAAGGACAAGACGTGGTACAAGCACAAGTTCGGATTCTTCGTTCTGCTATCCAGCATCCCCGAGACTCCTGCAGAGATGCTGGACCGCTATTTCGGCAGAACCCAGATCGAGGCGGTCTTCAAGACCGCCGAAGAGTATCTGAACCTACTGCCCCTCTGCAAATGGACGGCGGAACGTGTACGCGGAAAGATCCTGAACGATATCATCGCCCTGATCCTGTATCTGAAGATGCGGGAATCCCTCAAAGGAACACCGTATTCGATGACTGAGGTCATCACATGTTCGCAGTCCCTGATGTGCTTCAAGGATCATGACACGGTCATGATCGAGAAGCCCAAGAAGCAGTTGTCCGATATTTCGAAAGACATGGGACTGAAGATACCGACTTCGGTTTCGTTGTCAGATTACCGGCTCTCGACTACAGGCTGAATGCAGTGTTACTTTCGAGTTCAACGTAGGATTAGGAATGACGAGATGAACGGGGGGGGCCTCATCGCGTTATCCGACTGCATGATTGCAATCATTATGCGCATTACAAACATTACAGTCTAGAGTTATTATACTCCTTCCGCAATCATGCATGCATGAAGCAGGAGGTGAACACCGGGGTCTGCAACGATGTCTTGTATCTCACGTACAAGGCACGGATCTACCCGAACTCGACGCAGGAGAAGGCTATTACGGCCAACATCGAGAACAACCGCTACGTGTTCAATCTGATGGTCACCTACTGCAGACTCCACATCGAAGGATACGGCAAGCTCCCATCCCTGAACGATCTCACCAGATTCGGGACCCTGATCTGGAAGAGATGCCCCTTCTTCCATGACATGTATCAGAACAGCATGAACGATACAGCAAAGCGTGTTCTGATATCCTACAGGAGATGCCTGGAGAAGGCCCATGCCATCGCAGATGACGGTTCCGTGACCAGAGGTCACGGAAGACCAAGGTACAGGAAGGCAGGGAACTGCAGCTCCTACGGGTACCTCTCGAATGCAGGATTCTCGATACTCGAGAAGGGAGGGAAGCATTAGGGCTTGTTAACAAATTAAGGTAAAAAGTTAAAGTTCAATATCTCCTTCTCCTTGACATGCACAAGGGTGTAGTCTTGGATGATAAGGCGGTCGACTT
>LVVU01000261.1 GCA_006954465.1 Candidatus Methanoprimaticola hominis | reverse complement strand
CCTGTCGTATTTCGTTCCGAAGTCGAACAGGGCGGCATCGCCCTTCTGGAGACGGTAGTCGCAGGGCATGTGGTGAGGCTGGGACGACCATGCTCCAAAGGCCGCGATGGTATCGAATGCGTTCCCGGTCCCTCCGAGCTCCCTCATGCGGTTGTCCATCCTGGAGGCGACCTCCTTCTCGGACACGCCCTCGGAGAGCATGTCGGGGATCTCCCCCGCGACCTTCGATGAGATGGCGCAGGCCTTACGGGTGGCCTCGATCTCCTTGGCATCCTTCACCGAGACGGTGTCGCCGATGGCCTTGGTGGCGTTGACAATCTCTATCTCAGCGGTCTTCCTCACGTATTCGGCGGCGGCGTAGGAGACGTTGCTGACATTGAATCCGACCTTGGTGCAGCCCTTGAGGGCGTCCTTGATGAACTGGTCCCTCTCCTTCCTGTCGTGATAGACGTGGACGTTGCCCTTGCCCTCGTGGGCGCCCTCCTCCTCGAGGATGCTCACGATGACGTCGAGTCCGTTCGGGCCCACGATGGCGAAGCTCCCCTCGAAGGTCCCCGAGGACTGCTCGGTGATGTACCAGAACGCCGAATCGAGGAACGGCTCCCCGTCGTTGGCGATGACGACGGCATCCATCCCCTCCGCGTTCTCCATGAGCCTCTCGGCCCTTGTCTTCTGCATGGCGGGTACATGCAGGAATCCCTAAATAGGAATGCCGACCGCGGATCCGCCCGTTCCGAAGCGGATTCGGGATCGATGAAAGAAGAGACCTGCCCGGGAGCTCGGCCCGAGCAGGGTCCAGACCCTTCCCAAGGGCCCGGCATCAGGGAATCAGATCCCGATCCATTCGTTGCTGACGATCCTCTTCAGCGCAGAGATCGCGGAAAGGGATGCGAGATACGAGGTCTTCGGGTTGTCGGGAGAGGGCACGTTGTAGGTGTGGCAGGTCATCTCACCAAACTCCCCTCTGATCCTCAGTTCATGGGAGTTGCTGTGGCTGGCGGGATCCAGGACGATCTTGACCTTGGTCCTGTCGAATCCGACTCCCAGCAGAGCCACGGTGGCGGCGACGTTGATGTTCTTGGGGAACAGCCTGACCGCATCCCTGGCGGATCCGGAGAAGATGACCGTGGGCTCCTTGACCTTGTCGACATCAATCCCATGGTCGATGATGTACGGAACACCCTCGAGGCTCTTCGGTCCCTTGGTGGTGATGAGCTCGACCTCGTCGAGCCTTCCGACGGCGGACGAACGCAGTCCGTCGGTGCCGCAGATGGCTCCGGACGGGATGAAGATCTTGGCCTCGGCGTGGCATGCCTTCTCCTTGACCATGGTCCTGAAGTCGTCGTCCACGAGGGCCCCCACCGACATCATCATCATGTCGACTCCGCGGGAGACGACCTTGGGTGCGATATCCTTGGCGGCGGCCTGGGAGGCTGCCTCGATAACGAGATCGCAATGGTAGAGCTCCTCCTCCACGTTGTCGACCACGATGGCCTTCTTCAGCTCGGCGGCCAGATTCTCGGCCAGGGAGTGATCCATGTCCATAAGGTAGATCCTCTTGACCTCTGTCATCTCATCAGCGGCCCTGGCCAGCTTGGAACCGATGGAACCGCATCCGACGATCGTTATGCGCATGCTGGACCCAGTGGAGTCGCACTATTATAAGGTGTTGCTATGATTGGAAGAAAACCGACGTATAACGCGCGTTTTCCGTTGGTTGATTACGAAATCACTCGTGAACTCGACGGAATCCGTAGAATGCTAAGAGTTGAGACGCATCCTGTCAACGGAGGCCGTCCCATTCGGCCATGAACTCGTCGAGGAAATCGAGCATGTACCGATGGCGCGATTCGGCCATCCTCCTTCCCGTCTCCGTGTTCATCATATCCTTCAGAAGCAGGAGCTTCTCGTAGAAGTGGTTGACAGATGTCCCCTGATTGGCATAGTATTCGGCCTCGGACATCCTCTCCTTGAATGCTTCTCCGGGGATGTGCATGGCACGGCCCTTGCTGCCACCGTAGGCGAATGCACGGGCTATCCCGATCGCTCCGATCGCATCCATCCTGTCGGCGTCCTGGACTATCTTCCCTTCCAGGGAATCCGGGACGACGGAATCCCTCCCTTTGAACGATATCTGGGAGATTATGCGGCAGACCCTCTCCTGGACATCCGCGGGGATGCCTTCGGAATCCATGAATCCGCGGGCATTGGCGTGATCCACGGTGGAGAACACCTTCCTGTCGTCGGCATCGTGCAGGAGGGCCACGAGACGGACCGTCCCCTCATCCCCTCCCTCCTCTGAACAGATGGCACGCGCCAGATCGTGGACGCGCATGCTGTGGTAGTAGTCGTGCCCGCTGCTCTCGCCCTCGAACAATCCACGGATGTAATCCTCGGCGCGATCGAACATGCCCTCGTCCATGGGACGGGGATGGCCTGTTCCGATATAACTCAGCGGGACAGAAGGCCCCAGGCACCGACGGGGGGCCTCATGCCTTCGATGATCTCCGAAGGATCGTCGGCCCTCATCACGGAC
>LVVU01000260.1 GCA_006954465.1 Candidatus Methanoprimaticola hominis | reverse complement strand
GGTAGTTCGTCATGTCGCAGCGTTTCATGGCGCCTTTGGACCACGCGAGCATCGTCAGGACCCTGCGCTCCTTATCATAGCGGGCGACGAATCCCGCTCCGCTGCTGGTGAGCTCCACGGCCTTCTCCAGGGCGTATTCGACGATCTCCGAGAAGTCCTTGTCTGTCATCTTGGCCATGTGGACGATGGCCTCCAGCCTTCTGGAGTTGACGTTGCGGTCCAGGTTGACGCGTGAGCGTTCGGCCGCTATTATCGCATGTTGGCACAGCTTCTTGAAGTAGGTCATCGGATCCGACGAGCTACGGTCGACGTAGGCGGAGACGCCCTCGCTGAGGGCCGTCGTGAGAACGTCTTTCGACGCATCCTTGGAGACCATGACGATTGGGACCGTCCTCCCCAGACGGTTCAATCCCCCGATCATGTCCGATATGTCGTTGTTCTCCGAATGATCGAAGATGATCGCGTCTACCGTGCCGTCGCTCAGAGCTGCGACGGCATCCTTGATCGATCCCTCAGGCATCACCTTGATGGACGGATCCTCGAACGGTATGAATTTCTGGGACAGGACCAGGAATCCTGGATCCGTGCTTACCAGGAGCATGTTGTACATCGTCGGACCTCCTGGCCTATGCGGCCTAGATACGAAGAATGTCTCTGGGCACATAACGATGACGTTTCTTCAGACTCCGCACAGGCAGGAAGTTCTGTTCGGATGCCTCCATTTCCATCAGATTTATATGGATGGATGATATGTCCATAATGGGCACGGGTCTCTTGGTGGTTAATGCTTCAAACCGATTCCTGCTTTCCCGGACTTCGCGTTCGGACATCCCCGTGTCCTCCTCCTTTACGGGGCTCCGGCCCCGAGCCACTCTCTTATGGGCTCCGCTCTCGCATCCTCTTAAGAACAGGTACGCGTTACACGCGGTCATGATAATCGTAGGCGGTTCATCCTCGAGAGACCTGGCCAAGGAGCTGGCGGGTATCTTGGGATGCACCTATATCCAGGCTGCTTCCACGAAATTCCCCGATGGGGAGTGCTACACGAGGATCGACGCCGAATCCCTCGATGACGACGTCGTCATCGTCCAGAACACCTATCCCAACGACAATCTGGTCGAGATGTTCCTGCTCCAGGACGCCGTCCGCAGGCTGGGAGCGAAGAAGGTCACCCTCGTCATCCCCTACTTCGGATACGCCAGGCAGGACCGTGTCTTCAAGCCCGGCGAGCCCGAGTCCGCCAAGGTCATGTGCAGGCACCTGAACATGGATTGCGACGCGGTCATCACCATCGATATCCACAAGGAGGCCGTTCTCGACTACTTCACCTGCGCCCACAGGGACCTGAAGGCGGCCCCGGTCATAGCCGACTACTTCAAGGACAAGAAGATCGACCTGGTCCTCTCCCCCGATATAGGCGCCGCAGGACGCGCAAAGGATGTCGGAGAGAGGATGGGCGTTCCCTACGACCACCTGGAGAAGACCCGTCTCTCCGGAGTCGAGGTCAGGATCGCCCCCGCCAAGTTCGACGCCACCGGCAAGAACGTGCTCATCGTGGACGATATGATCTCCACCGGAGGAACCATCGTGGCCGCCGCTTCCGCCCTCAGGGAGGCAGGCGCTCAGTCGGTCTCCGTCGCATGCACCCACGGCGTTTTCGTCAACAACGCCATCGAGAAGCTCACCGGCTCCGCGCTCTCCGCGGTGCTCTGCTGCAACACCCTGGAGGTGTCGCACATCTCCGTCGCCGGTCTCATCGCCGACGCCCTGAAGGAATGATACAATGTCCATGAAAGAGGATGATTTCGCCGATTGGTACCTCGACATCGTCGAGAAAGCCAACCTCTGCGACAAGAGATACCCCATCAAGGGGATGAACGTCTGGACGCCCTACGGCTGGAAGATCATGAGGCAGATCGACGGCTACATCAGGCAGGAGTTCGATGCCACCGACCACGACGAGGTATGCTTCCCCCTGCTGATCCCGGAGACCGAGTTCGCCAAGGAGAAGGACCACATCAAGGGATTCGACGAGGAGGTCTACTGGGTCACCCACGCCGGTCTCAACGAGCTCGGTGTCAGGCTGGTCGTCAGGCCCACTTCCGAGACCGCCATGTATCCCATGTTCTCCCTATGGGTCAGGTCCCACCAGGACCTTCCGCTGAAGACGTACCAGATCGTCAACACCTTCAGGTACGAGACCAAGCAGACCCGTCCGTTCATCAGGGTCAGGGAGATCCACTTCTTCGAGTCGCACACCTGCCACGTGTCCGAGGAGGATGCGCAGCTCCAGGTGGAGGAGGACATCCAGATCCTCGAGAGGGTAGCCAGGGCCATCTGCCTCCCGTACATGCTCTGCATACGCACGGAGTGGGACAAGTTCCCTGGAGCGCACTACACCGTCGGAATCGACACCTCCATGCCCAACGGCAGGACCCTCCAGATGGGTTCCATCCACCATTACCGTACCAACTTCTCCATTCCCTACAACATCACCTACGAGGACGAGAACGGGGAGCACAAGTACGTCCACCAGACCACATTCGGTATGAGCGAGCGTCTCGTCGGAGCTTTAATCGGAGTTCACGGAGACGACCAGGGTCTCGTCATGCCTCCCGGAATCGCTCCATTCCAGTGCGTTCTGATCCCGATCTTCAAGAAGGACAACGCCGAAGAGGTCAAGAAGGCCTCCGAGGCCCTCGTGAAGGTCCTGAGGGACGGCGGCATCAGGGTCAAGCTGGACGACAGCGACGCCCGTCCCGGAGCCAAGTACTTCGAGTGGGAGATGAAGGGCGTGCCGCTCAGGCTCGAGCTCGGAGGCAGGGACATCGAGAACGGTGTCGTCTCCTTCGCGAGGAGGGACACCGGCGAGAAGGGAACGATCGCCATCGATTCCCTCGTACCCGGCATCAGGATGCTCCTGGACGACATCTCCGAGAAGATGTACGCCAAGGCCTGCGAGGTCCAGAAGTCCCGTATCCAGGACATCGACTCCGTCGAGAACATCCCCGAGGACAAGATCCTCAGGCTGGGATGGTGCGGATGCGAGGAGTGCGGCCACAAGTTCGAGGATACCTACGGATTCAAGATCCTCGGAAGGCCCTACGTCCCCGAGCCCTACTCGGGCAAGTGCATCATCTGCGGCAAGCCCGTGGACAAGGCGGCCTACGCCGCCCACACGATGTGATCGTGTGAAAACCGAGGGGCCTGTCAGGCCGACAGGTCCCTCTTGCATTCCTCGTATATCCTGTTCATCGGACCCCTGTCAGCCATGTCCGCGGGCGCCTGGTACAGCTTGAAGCCCAGATAGTCGACCAGGTCCTTCGTGCACTTGTCGAATTCGGCGCGATCCTCCAGGCCCGTATCGATCTGTACCGCCGATGTGTATCCGCACATCACCAGCAGGTCCTTCATGTCCTTCTTCGGATCGCCGCTGCTCGGCATGACCTTCAATCCCTGACCCATCTCCCCGGCGCTGAGGAAGTCCAGCCAATTGGTTGCCACCGCCGGTGTGAGCAGCAGCATCCCTGTGTACCGTTTCAGAAGCTCCTTGTAGCCGTCGAGTCCGCCTACGGCGACACCCACGCAGTCGTCGCAGACCCTCCCTTTGCAGTCGCGGAAGACCTCGACCCTGAAGGGCAGCTTCTCCTCGGACCATTTGGTGATATCCCACCCGTAGTTCCCGCACATGCCGTAGTAGAGGCCGACCGCGTCGACCCTTCCGCTCAGCATGGTGAGCTCGTCCTGTATGAACTCCCTGAGCTTCTGAGGCTCGGCATGGAGGCCCAGGCTGTTCATCTTGATGATGACGTTGTACTTCTCCTGGTCGATGTCGATCCACCCGTTCATGAAGTCCATTTCGTCGATCTCCTCGAACTTCATGCCCTTGGCGCCCATCTTGCGCTTCAGACTGTCGTTGTAGGGTGTTTCGATGACGATGATGCGCTTCTCCTCCGGATCCTCATCGAGGCTCGCGATGAGTTCGTCCTCCAGCATGGGACATGCGATGACCCCTAGCCTCCCCTTGGTCATGTTACAATATCAGATTTGAAAAGGTTAAGTGTTGTAATTCCAGATATGGAATTACAACGAAAAATCGGTGATTTTCTGCACTCGGTTGATAGAAAGATTGCTCTTAATACTGCGATAAATGAAAATTTACGCTTGTATGCCGCCTAAATCTGCACCGCCGATACGTCAATCTCGCCGTTCATCAGCTTCGGCAGGAGCGTGGCCAGGTTGAGCGTGTAGGTCTTTGCCACGTCGTTG
>LVVU01000259.1 GCA_006954465.1 Candidatus Methanoprimaticola hominis | reverse complement strand
CGTCTGACTCGTGCAGCGGAACGCTCCGGTACGACGGTCGTCGAGGTCGATCCCCGCGGGACGTCTCAGATGTGCTCCGGATGCGGGCGCATCGTCGCGAAGGACCTGTCCGTGAGGGTGCATGACTGTCCGCATTGCGGACTCGTCATGGATCGGGACCTCAATGCGAGCTACAACATCCTGGCCGCGGGACGAGCGGCTTCGGCTTCGAGCCGTGAACCGCGGGGGTCGCAACCCGACCCTTCGCCCGATAGGCGACACCAACTCGGATGTCACCTAGCTCCAGTGCCGTTTAAGTTTGATCGATTCAATCAGATGAAATCACCCACTTCCCATCATTCTTGCTGCCTTCTCTGCGAACTATGCCGAAATCGACCATCTTCGAGAGGTTGTTTCCCGGGACCCCATCAGGATGTCCATATGGGTAAGTATCCGTGGCTCCATTCACCTGCTCATGGTTAAGAAGACCAAGGGACAGGAGCTCTCCGAGGAGCTCCTCATGGACCGCAAGAGCATCCCTGAAACGGAGCACGGCCTCTCCAAGGAGGCCGATGAGTTCTGCGAGGGATACAAGGCATTCCTCACCAACAAGACGGAGCGCGAGGTCATCGACTACGTCCTCCTCATCCTCGCCGACAGGGGATACAAGGAGTACGTCCGCGGGGCCAAGCTCAAGGCGGGAGCCAAGTTCTACAAGGTCAACCGCGGGAAGACCATCCTCATGTGCACCAAGGGAAAGAGGCCCGTCTCCGAGGGAGTTCGCGTCTCCGTAGCCCACATCGACAGCCCCAGGCTCGACTTCAAACCCCATCCCCTGTTCGAGGACGCATCCATGGCGTTCTTCAAGACCCACTACTACGGCGGGATCAAGAAGTACCAATGGACCACCATCCCCCTGTCCATCCGCGGTGTCGTGTACACCAAGAGCGGCGAGAAGGTCACCGTGAAGATCGGAGAGGGCCACGACGAGCCCGCCTTCCTCATCACCGACCTGCTCCCCCACCTGGCCCAGAACCAGATGAAGAAGGGTGCCTCCGAGATCGTCGAGGGGGAGCAGCTGAACCTCCTGATCGGATCCATCCCCTACGACGACGAGAAGGTCAAGGACAGGGTCAAGCTGGCGATCATGAAGATCCTCAACGACAAGTACGGCATCACCGAGGACGACTTCGAGACCGCCGAGCTCTGCGCCGTGCCCGCGTTCCACCCCAGGGACATGGGGCTCGACAGATCCATGATCGCCGCATACGGTCAGGACGACAGCTCCTGCGCCTACGCCGAGTTCATGGCCGAACTCGACACCAAGAACCCCGAGTACACCACCGTCACGATCTTCGCCGACAAGGAGGAGACGGGCTCCGACGGAGTCACCGGCATGAGGTCGTTCTTCTTCAGGGACTTCATCGAGGACCTGGCCCAGGACGAGGGATGCGAGGTCAGGGACGTCATGAGGAACTCCGTCTGCCTCTCGTGCGATGTCAGCGCCGGATTCGATCCCGCCTACCCCGAGGTCATGGAGAGGAACAACTGCTGCTTCATGAACAAGGGCCCCTGCATCGCCAAGTACGACGGATCCAGAGGCAAGTACAGCACCAACGACGCCTCCGCCGAAATGATGGACTACATCATCTCCATCCTCAGGGACGCCAAGGTCTGCTGGCAGATCGGCGAACTCGGAAAAATCGACCTGGGAGGCGGAGGGACCATCGCTTCGGAGATCTCCGTCCACAGCATCGACACCGTGGATATAGGAGTCCCCGTGCTCTCGATGCACGCACCCATCGAGGTCACCGCGAAGGCCGACGTGTACATGCTGTACAAGGCCGTCCGCGCCGTCTACGACTCGAAGAAGGCCAAGGACTTCTGATCAAAAACCGAGGGGGAGACCCCTCATTTCCTATCCAGATTCTTACCGCAATAGGTGCAGAACGTATCGTCCGGCTCCACGGGATACCCGCATTCCGGGCAGTAGTCGTCGTCGCTCAGGCACTCCGCCGACCCGCGCCCCTCCCTTCCGAAGAGCCCTATGGGGAAGAAGAACAGGAGCAACGGCATGAACGCCAACGATGGCGACAGGAACATGGAGATGCAAACGGAGAGGATGGTCACCGCTATGCAAACCCCTGCCAGGATCAACGCCGTTCTCCTTCTCATGCCGATACCTCGTCTCAGAGCTTCTTCCCACAGACCCTGCAGTGGGCGTATTCCTCGTTCACAGGCGACCCGCAATAGGGGCAGTAGCCGGTGTAGGTGCCACTGACGAGCTCGGACTCCTTCTCCTGCTGCTGCTCCATGCTCTGGACGGCGTTCCTGATGCCGAGGTAGTGCTTGAACGCGGAGTAGATCCCTAGGACGACGACCAGCGTCCCGAACAGCATAAACGGGATGCGGACCCCTTCCATCGGGATGTTCGAGGTCGTGCCGATCCATATCGACAGGAAGACGAGCAGGTACAGTACCCTAGATACCCTCCGCATTCTCCACAATCTAAGAGAGATGTCATCGGACGGTCATCCGCGCCACGCCTATATCACTATCGTTGCCGGGCCTGGAGGTTTCATATCGGATGGCGTGCAATCACCGTCTATGGAAGCCGATGAGCTCAGAACGAAGGCGGACCAGATCCGCGAGGCCGATCCCGCCGGAGCGGCCGGACTGTATGGAAAGGCGGCCGCGCTCGGGGATGCCGCTTCATGCTCATCGCTCGGATACATGCTCATGGTCGGCGAGGGCATCCCCGCCGACAGGGAGAAGGCTGTGGAATGGCTCTCCGAGGCTTCGGATCTCGGGGACGTCAAGGCCATGTGCAACCTGGGCAGCCTCGTCCTGGAGGATG
>LVVU01000258.1 GCA_006954465.1 Candidatus Methanoprimaticola hominis | reverse complement strand
GTCCCCATCACCGGAACCAAGGTCATGGTCAACATGTCCATGCCCGCCAAGGCCGATGAGGTCGCCAAGCTCCAGTGCGACGGCGTCGGACTGATGCGCAGCGAGTTCCTCTTCACCAACTACATCGGCGAGCACCCCTGCGCCGTCATCGAGGACGGAAGGGCGGACGAGCTCGTCGACAAGCTCGCGGAAGGCATCTCCAAGGTCTGCAGGGCGTTCTACCCCAGGCCCATCACCCTCCGCACGTCGGATTTCAAGACCAACGAGTACCGCGACATGAAGGGCGGCGCCGACTACGAACCCAACGAGGACAACCCCATGATCGGATGGAGGGGATGCTCCAGGTACGTCTCCGCGTCCTACCGCGAGGCATTCATGTGCGAGCTCAAGGCCATCAAGAAGGTCAGGGACGAGATGGGCTTCAAGAACCTCAATATGATGCTCCCGTTCGTTCGCACCATCGAGGAGGTCGAGGACATCACCGACATGATGAGGTCCGTCGGACTCAGGCGCGGCAGGGACTTCAAGCTCTACTTCATGGCCGAGGTCCCCGTGAACATCTTCATGGCGGATGAGTTCTGCAAGTACTGCGACTGGTTCTCCATCGGATCCAACGACCTGACCCAGCTCACCATGGGCTGCGACAGGGACTCCGATATCCTGGGCCACATGGGCTACTTCGACGAGAGGCAGGAGGGCGTGAAGAGAGCGATCGCCCAGCTGATCAAGGTCGCCCACGCCAACGGGAAGCACGTCAGCATCTGCGGACAGGCCCCCTCGGTCTACCCCGAGTTCACCGAGTTCCTGGTCGAGCAGGGAATCGACTGCATCTCTCTGAACCCGGACACCTTCAACAAGACCAAGAGGATCATCGCCTCCGCTGAGCAGAGGGTCATCCTCAGGGACCTGAGGGAGTTCAGGAACAGGATGGAGTGAACATTCCATCGGGGCGGGCTCCGGCCCGTCCCATAACCTTCTTACCGCCCTTTCCCGGCCGGATTCTCAAAATCGTTTGCACATCTCCGACCCTCCAAGGAGTCAGTTCCAACAGACACCGATGAAATCATCGGGTTGATACCGATGAAATCATCGGGTTGATACCGATGAAATCATCGGGTTGATTAAATACAATCGTACCTATTACACACATATGACACTCACACCTGCAGGATATCTCAGCAGATTGGTGGAAAAACAGATAGAGATTGGTTTGAAAACGGCGGGTGCGATATCAATAGAAGGGCCAAAATCCTGCGGAAAAACATGGTGCGCAAGGAATATTGCTGAGAGTGAATTCTCTCTAGTAAATCCAGATAGTAATTTCATAAACCGCAAAATTGCTGAAATCGAACCAACTACAGCACTTGAAGGAAAAGAACCGCACCTGATTGATGAATGGCAGGAGGTTCCCAGAATATGGGATGCCGTCCGTTTCGTAGTGGATGAAGACAAACGCTATGGAAGATTCATACTGTGTGGTTCCACAGTTGTAAACAAATCAGAAATCATGCATTCGGGCACTGGACGCATATTGTCGATAAGAATGCATACGATGTCTCTATTTGAATCAGGGGACTCCAGCGGGGAAATATCTTTGAAAGGATTATTCAAAGGAGAGTTCAAGACTATCCGTTGCAAAACCCGCTCTTTAGACGAATTAATACAGCTCACAATACGTGGCGGATGGCCAAATCTACTTGGAAAGAACGAAATTGACATATCGTTCGCCTTAAAGGATATGCTCGACAAAGTATGCGAGGTAGATTGCCAGAAAGTAGACGGCAAAGATCGTGATGTAAATAAACTCAAGAAAACGATAAAATCTCTGGCCAGGAATGAGAGCACTATAGCGACCAAAGCCAAAATCGCCGCGGACATACGTGAATTCGACACAGAACCTGTAGAAGAAGAAACGGTTTCAGAATATCTGGATACCTTCAAAAGATTGTTTATTGTCGAAGATCAGCCTGCATATTCACCAAACTATAGATCATCTGTAAGGGTGGGGAAAAATCCTAAGAGACACTTCACTGACCCATCTCTCGCCATAGCTGCAATGGATCTCAATTCCGAATCCCTCAAGCGTGATCTGAACACGTTTGGATTCGTGTTCGAGGCTCTGTGTGAAAGAGATCTGAGGATATACGCCCAGACCCTGGGCGGACAACTCTATCACTATCGGGATCACAGCGGAAGGGAGATCGATGCAGTGGTTGAGATCCCGGGCGGGGAATGGGGTGCGTTCGAGATAAAGTTGGGAAGCAACCAGACGGATGACGCTTCGCAGAATCTCAGGAATATAGCTCGTTTCATAGAGAATGACGGTAACGCGAAGCCACCCAGATTCCTTTGCGTGATCAGCGGTACCGAGGGCTTTGCATATCGGAGGCCGGACGGCGTCTACGTCGTTCCAATCTACATGCTGGGGCCGTGACCTCCTGATTGTAATGTTGAAAAGAATCACCACGAACTTTTTCAAGCTAGGTGACATGCGAGTTGGTACCGTTGGTGCATACGTATTCTGAATCCGTATTACTCTCTAACTTCGTGTAATAAAGACTCTGTAAGAA
>LVVU01000257.1 GCA_006954465.1 Candidatus Methanoprimaticola hominis | reverse complement strand
AAACCATCAATATCATCCCCTCTGAATGGAGGGGGGATTGGAACTACACGATCATGCCGAGGGAATAATCTTGAATTTTATTTTTCTACAGACCCTTAGGTCCAATGCCCTCAGATAGCTGCGGATCAATGCCACGTGCCCCTCATCCAATCTGATGTTGAGCGATTTAGGGTCTTTGATGCTCAGTGCATTCATGACGCGTCCGACGACCTCCTCCAAGTCCAGCGAATCCGGGATGGCTCCGGGATCGTTCAAGAGAGCGTACCTAAGATTCTGGGATCCGTACTCCTGTTGGATCGCCTTCAGAGCGAAGCGATGGTTGATGTCCTCCACGACATGGTTTATCGCATTCGTGAGCTCCCCTGCCTCGTAGAGTTCGTAGAGACGATGGAAGCACCTCCCGCCCTCGTGGTTCCTCAGGGAGTTCTGGATATTGCTGGCGATGGCCATGTCCGTGTATCTGCTAGCCGCTCTTCCGCTGATGAACGGCGAATCCGCATCGAAGTCCTCGGGGCATTCCAGATTCATCTCCCCCTTCCTGAGGGTCCCGCCCATGCGGATGAAATCATCGATATCTCCTGTTCCCATCAAGCGCGCATGCTCGCGGTAGCGGATGGGGTTCATGTGGATCGTCACCGCGCGGCAATACAGCTGATCGTCCTCGGCGAAGCGCAATCCCAGGGAATCCGTCCCGGAAAGGACTATCCTCATCCCCATCGACGCATACATGGTGGCCAGTGCCGAGCAGCCGTCGATGAAATCATCCAGCATCGTTATCTCGTCGATGAATACGGTCCTGAACCCTTTCGACCTCAGGACATCGAGATCCCAGTACACCCGCCTGAGCGTGCCCGCATCGGCCGCGTTCATATACGCGGTGCAGGAGAGCTCCTCGACATCCATGTCGCGTATCAGCTGACCGATCATCGTGGTCTTGCCGGTGCGCCTCAGACCGTACAGGATGCAGACCTTCTTCTCGCTCCCACGGACATAGGACTCCAGGATGCCGTAGCAGTCCCTGCGCTTCAGATCGCCTATGTCATCGAATACGGAGAGGAGAGGTGCTCCGGCGATGACGCTCGTCTTGAATCCTTCGAAGCCGACGTCCGGGTTCAACCCGTCCTTCAGCTTCTTGAGATGCTGCTCGCATTCCTTGCGCTCGGCTATCCTCGCCTCCAGTCCGCTCAGATCCGCCTCCTTCACATACTTGCTGCGGATCTTCCCCGATTCATACCATTGGTGATAGTATCTGATCTTCCCGTTGATCGTCTTCCTGAAGATGCAACCGGGAGGCAGCTCCGTCAGACGACGGTTCAGCCTCTCCATCTCGTCGAACACGGATTCTCCCCCGGCCATGGATCGAAGACGTGGTAATATCATATAACCTTTATCGAAGGTTATACTCTGCCATGCCGTGTTTGTGAAATCTCTCCCGTCAGGGGAGTGTTTTCTCTCCCGTCAGGGGAGTGTTTTCACCACCCAAGGGGCAAAGGTCATCTCTCTGATTGCAGATGCATCATCGATGACGCTGACACCCGACGGCTACCGTCCCAGACTCGCAGACCTCAGGATCGAGGAGTACATGCGGATGTACGGGGCGGTGAGCATCGAAGGAGCGAGAGGTTGCGGCAAGACCTGGACGGCACTCGGTCATTCCAACAGCATCTTCGCCCTGGATGATCCGGAAGATAACAACCGCAACTACAGATTGGCCTCGAGGGATGTGAACTATGCACTGGTTGGAGAGGAACCGCGCCTGATCGATGAATGGCAGGCGATTCCTGCGATCTGGGACGGCGTCAGGAGAAGGGTCGATGAGAAGAGGGTCAAAGGCAGATTCGTCCTGTGCGAATCGTCGATGCCGACCGAAGGGAATGCGACGCCCCCCATGCACAGCGGGCTCGGCAGGATCGGGACGATTAGAATGCGCACCATGTCGCTGTACGAATCCGGCGATTCGGACGGCTCGGTATCGCTCAGGGGACTCTTCGATTCGGATTTCAGGAACACCCCTCCCAAGACCACGAGATACAGCGATCTGGTCCGCCTGGTGATGCGGGGCGGGTGGCCCAGCGTTCTGGACACCCCGTTGAACGAGGAACTCGGAAGCATGCCGGGATACATCGACCAACTGTGCGAACGCGACCTGCCGCACGTGGACAGGAGCAAGAGCCCTTACAGGATGAAGATGGTCATACGCTCCCTGTCGCGCAACGAGAGCACGCTGGCGAGCAACAGCGCCATCGCCAGGGACATGAAGGAGAACGAGGACGAGGTGATCAAGGACACCACGGTGTCCGACTACATCTCGGTCCTCGAGAGAACGTATCTCATCGAGAACCAGCCCTCGTACAGTTCGAACCTGAGATCGCCGGAGAGAGTGGGGAAGAAGCCGAAGAGGCACCTCACCGACCCTGCCATCGCCGTATCCGCGCTCGGCCTGACCTCCAAGATGCTGGACGATGACGAGGAAACATTCGGATTCCTCTTCGGTGACTATTCAGAACCCCTTCTTGACAGAGGATGAGATCGGCCACAGCAGAATGGGCCGCTCAGAGGACGATGTATCCTCTGCCTTCTAATGCGGCGAT
>LVVU01000256.1 GCA_006954465.1 Candidatus Methanoprimaticola hominis | reverse complement strand
TTCCGTGGTGAGTCCTCTCACCAGATCCTGATGGGCATGATGCGACATGCTGAGATCGAACGGGGATTTCCTCATCTTCATGGTCAATCCGAACACGAATGCCATGAGGAATCCAGCCATCATCACGGTGGGGACGGATCCGCTGCCGACGATGTCCGATACGGAGAACGACCCGGTCTCGAGATAGAACCCTATCGCGGTCAGCAGGAAGATCGGCTCGAACGACATGGCCGCATAGAGCTCCCTCTGGGCGCCGATCTGGGAGAAAGGCGATCCGGAGGAGTATGCCGCGAGTATCAGGAACGTCTCTCCGAGCGTGAGTGCGAATATCGTCAGCAGGAGGTCCTGTCCCGAGAAGAACAGGATACCGGTCACGATGACGAAGAACAGGTAGACCCCGACGTACAGGTCCTGCACATGGTTGGAGGATATCTGCTCCTTCTCCAGGAACTTCCGGACATCGTAATACGGCTGCATGACCGGGGGTCCGCGTCTGCCCTGCATCCTCGCGGACAGTCTCCTGTCCACTCCGGACAGGAGGCATCCGATGACGGGGGCCAGAAGCACGTAGGCCAATGCGATCAGCATCCAACCCGTGCCGCTCATATGAACCAGCCTCCTGCTATGAGGACGAGCGATGCGGCTATCGCGAGGGCGGTGACGGTCTCGCCGATCCGACGTATCCTGTCCTCCCCGAACCAGGAGGTCATGTACCAGTTCCTGAGGTCCACCTCGACGGTGGCGCCCATCGAACCGGTGTAGGACGAGTCGTCGATGCCTGTTCCCGAGAGATAGTTGGGAACGATCCTCCTGTTCGATCTGCCGAAGAACGGTACGATCAGCAGTATGAGCGCCAGTAGCATGAGCAGCAGGATGATCTCGTTGTTGCACGACAGGGCCGATACGAGATCATCGGGGACGAATCCGAAGGATGCGGTCAGCCAAGGGATGACGGCATGATCGGATACGACAGAGAACAGGGCGCAGACCGCGACGGAGAGCGCGGTCAACGTTCCGAGGACGAACCATTCCTGCCGATGGACGGTGCCTTCCACATTCTCCTTCCCGGATGCGATGACGGCCAGCTTGCCCATCCACTTGGTCCAGTAGAACGAGGTCACGGCGCTTCCGAAGACGATGCACCCTATCACCAGGATGTACCCGCTGTCGACGAATGCCGTGAGCGCCGCCCACTTGGATATGAGCATGCCGAGCGGGGCCAGGAACATCGCCGCGATCCCTATGAGCATCATCCTTGCGAGCCTGGGCATCCTCTCGAAGAGGAAGTCCATGCTCTCGATGTCCCTGCTTCCGATATGATGCTCCGCGGTACCGACGCATAGGAACAGCAGGGATTTGGTGATGGCATGGAAGATTATCAGCATGATGCCCGCCCAGGCGGCTTCAGGGGTACCTATGCCGGCGCATGCGACGATCAATCCGAGGTTGGCTATGGTGGAATAGGCGAGCACCCTCTTGGCATTGCTCTGCGAGATGGCGGCCATGGACGCCAGGAGGAAGGTCAATCCTCCGACGGTCATCACCATGTATCCTGCGATGTTCCCGTGGAGAAGGGGCGAGAGCTTCAGCAGGATGAACACTCCCGCCTTGACCATGGTGGAGGAATGCAATAGCGCGGACGTAGGCGTGGGTGCGACCATGGCACCGAGCAGCCACGTGTGGAAAGGCATCTGCGCCGACTTGACTATCCCGGCAAGGCAGAGTAGGGCCACTGACAGGAGGATGAACTTCGCCGCGGGGTCGGATGCGAGGAGCAGATCCAGCTCCAGGAACCCGTAACGGTCTGCGAGCAGGATGTTGGCTCCGAGGAACGCGATGCCTCCGATGAGGTTCAGGATGAGCTGTCTGAACGAGTTGTTGACGGCTTCCCCGGTCCTCGTATATCCTATGAGGGCGAACGAGCACAGGGTGGTTATCTCCCAGAAGAAGAACAGCCATGCCATGTCGTTGGACAGGACTATGCCGAACATCGCGCTGAGGAAGACGAACATCAGGAAGAAGAACCAGGGTCTGCGGTCCTTCTCATCCGGATGATGCGCTTGGAAGTCCCTCATGTAACCGACGGCATAGACCGTGATCAGACTTCCGATGATCCCGATTATCAGGATCATCACGATGCTGAGGTCGTCGATGTACATCGTGTGGGTCACATCCACGTCCCCGGCGAGACAGAACTCGAAGTACAGCGACATCGCGATCTGCACGGTTCCGAGGACGGATGCCGCGTATTTCCCGTGCTTGATTCCGAGGAATACGACAGCGATGCCCAAGGCGACCTCGGTCACGAACATCAATTGGTTTATCAGTTCGGATTCCAGATCGAACATCTGGGGTTTTCCGATATAGCTACAGGCCACCAGGATCGAGGCTGCTATGATCACCGCTGCCGATATCTCGGTGATGGCCGTACGCAGACGGTCGTTCTTCACCACCAGCAGCAGGCATGCGGCCATGAATGGATAGACCATCATGAATCAAGCTAGGTGACATGCGAGTTGGTGGATTCCGAGTAATAGCTATTACAAACATTACAGACAGCTGTTATTATACGCACAACCCGTCCTTGTCATC
>LVVU01000255.1 GCA_006954465.1 Candidatus Methanoprimaticola hominis | reverse complement strand
GTGAACCTGAGATTCATAAGCACCGACGGACCCGTCAAGGTCTCCGTATCCTGCGAGGGATCGGTCAGGGACAGCGTCCTCACCCAGGATAGGAATGTGATCATCAACGCCATCCACGATGTCAAGGTCGCCTTCGAGCCGACCGAGATCTACTGAAACCTCTTCCTTTTTCTATGAGATGTCCGAACTGCGGGACGGTCGTGGGGCGCAATGCCCCCTTCTGTCCCCAGTGCGGCACCGATCTGGGTGCTGACAACCGCAGAAGGCGCATCTTCCTCAGGAAGATCGACCGCAATGTCAGGCACGGCACCGCCGCGGCGGTCATCCTGATGGCGATCATCTCCGTCCTCGTGGTGGTCATCGCCGCTCTGCCCGCCGGGGTCGAGCCCTCTCCCAAGGATACGGATCCTCCGGACGGCGCGATAATCCTCGATGACAGGACGTACATCGTCCTGTACGACGGTTTCTCGTCCCAAGGGATGGCCGCCTCGTTGAACGGATCCGGGGAGCTGGTGCTGTCCGTTCCGGGATACAAGGGCGACGCCACCAAGTTCGAGTGGGAGTTCCGCAACGATCTCGCGGGCACGGTGTTCTACATAACCAAGAGCGAGCCGGTCCTGACGTGGATAGCCCCGTCCAAAGAGGATCGTTCGAAGATCATAGGGGACTGGACGTTCATCGTCGCATGCCGCGGCCAGGACTCGACGGAGGTCTTCACCGGAAGTCTAACATGTTACGGCGACAGCGTCCGGGAGTACACATGGATCCATTCAGGCGTGTCGTTCTCTATCGGCTACACGGTCTCCCTCCAGCAGTATCAGGAGGCGACCGGATGGGTCCCCGGAAGGACTGACGGCACGCTGAGGGCCGCATCCGCCTTCGTTTCGGCCGATCCGACGGTATCCGCCCTGGAGGATAGGATCTGGGCGGTGTACTCGTCGGCATTGGGGGGATCGCGCACATCCGCGGATTACGCAACATGCCTGGCGTCCTTCGTCAGCACATGCATCGAGGAGCGCGAGGACTACATCTCCCACAGGGTGTCCGTATACAACGCGTCCCCTGTGGAGACGCTCTATCGCGGATACGGCGATTCCTGCGACATGTCCATTCTGCTCGCATCCCTGCTGAAGACCGCGGGGATCGGATCCGGACTGGCGAAGATGCCCGATATGTGGGCTGTAGGTATCGCCGTTCGCAGCTCGACGCCGGTGACCGGTCCCGACATCGCCATCGTGGAGGTCACGGCGAGCGATCTGAGGTATTGGATCACATCGGTGACGCCCTTCACAGGCATCGGACATGTGCCCGACTCCTACGGATACGACGGCAGCGGGTTCACGTACCACGGCCTCGTCGCAGGGGACGGCTACGGGTTCATCGCCTGCGATGGCAATTAATATCAATTCGCAATCGAGCATCCATGGCATTCGGCATTTTCTCTCCGAAGGAGGAGTACAAGCTGGTCGTCCTGGTGAGGACCGATCTCGATATGGGCAAGGGCAAGATCGCCGCCCAGGTGGGACATGCCTCGGTCGAATGCGCGCTCAGGGCCGAGAAGAAGGACCGCAAGGCCTTCGACAGCTGGATGGACTGCGGTCAGAGGAAGGTCGTCCTCAAGGTGTCCGGCAAGGACGAGATGATCAGGTACATGAACGAGGCCAGGAGCTGCGGCCTCTACACCGTCCTGATAACCGACGCGGGCCGCACCCAGGTGGAGCCCGGCTCGGCCACATGCATAGGGATAGGCCCGGCCCCCGAGTCCGAGGTGGACAAGGTGACCGGCGGCCTCAAGATGCTGTGATCGGACCACTCTGGTCAATTCGCCGGTGACCACGTCTATCACGAATCCGTGGATCGCGACGTCGGGAGGAAGGAGCGGATGCTCCCTCAGCGCCCTGTACGTGGCATGGACATCGTCCTCGTTGGTCTCGAATCCGACGAGCCAAAGGTCGAGGTCGACCTCGTCCTCCAGCCTGCGGATGGTCTCCTCGGGGATCCCGCGTTCGAGCATATGGCGGATCATGCTCTCGGCGCTGATCTTCTGGGCACCGCAGTCTGTGTGACCGACGATCATGATGTCCTCCACTCCAAGTTTGTAGATCGCTACGAGCATCGAGCGCATGGTCTCCCCGAAGAGGTCGGTTATGCGTCCGCCGGCGTTCTTGATGAGGACCACATCTCCGTCGTCCAATCCGAGGGCGGCAGGAAGCAGGTGCACCAGGCGGGCGTCCATGCACGATATCACCGCCGTCTTCATCCTCGGGTACTTCGTGGCGGTGTACTCGTGGTACTCCCCGTTCTCGACGAATTCGCTGTTGTAGCCGAGGATCCTGCCAATCATAGGCGCTCACACTCGACTCCGGAGTCCAGGGTTTCCGCGTCGAGGGACCAGAGCGCATCGAGGAGGGTGGGCTTGAACGTCCCGGGCCCTCTGCAGTTCCTCTCCGCTATCTCGCCGGCGATGTTGAATGCCGATATCGCTGCGGCCATGGATCCGACCGAGGCTCCGCAGGCTCCGGCGTAGCATCCGGCCACGGAGGATGCCATGCATCCGGTTCCGGAGACCGTCGACAGGTAGTCCGATCCGTTGGAGAGC
>LVVU01000254.1:1181-3785 GCA_006954465.1 Candidatus Methanoprimaticola hominis | reverse complement strand
GATTATGTGGGATTGGAAGTTCCGAAGATTGCCAAGACAGGCGTACCCTTGTGCAGCATCGAAGATAAGATCGAAGCGGTCGAAGACGGAGCATGACCCATCGTTTACTTTAAGCACCCATTACCCGTAAACAGAATTTCGGTGGGGATATGCAGAGCTGATGTCGGGCAAGAATAGTTGAGTTGAAAACTATCCTATTATTCCGTCGAATTCCTGGTCATCGTGCGATAATCGCGAATCGAATCGTGTTGGAACGAGTTTTCCGGAGTTACATGATTAATAACGATAATGTTTTGGTTGTTTTCCCAACGTTCATATACACCATCAATTTCTGGTGGTTTTCGTGCCAATCCCGAGGAGGGATTTGAGATAACTGTAGAACAGATTACTTATGAAAACATCGATCCGAAGGTGCGCAACACCATCATGGTCGGTCTGTGCATAGCGATGCTCGCGGCGTGTTTCGACGGGACCATCGTGGGCACCATCGGAACCATCGTCGCGCAGGACCTCGGAGGTCTGGAGCTGTATGCGTGGATGGCCACCGCATACATGCTTTGCGAGACCATCATGATCCCGGTAGCGGGAAAACTGTCCGATCTCTACGGAAGGAAGCCACTGTTCCTCATCGGACTCGGGCTATTCACCGGAGGATCAGTTCTTGCGGGAATGTCCATGAACATGGAGTTCTTCATCGTCTGCCGTGCCATACAGGGTCTGGGAGGAGGAATCCTGATCCCTGTCGCCATGGCAGCCGTCGCCGATCTGTACTCTCCGAGCGACAGGGCGAGAATGCAGGGTATCCTCGGAGCGATCTTCGGAGTGGGAAGCGGAATCGGTCCTCTTCTCGGAGGATACATCGAGGGTGCGGCCTCTTGGCACTGGTGCTTCTACATCAACGTGCCCCTTGCCATCGCCGCTTTCATCCTGACCATCAAGAAGTTCCCCACGCCCATCGATGATGGGGTCAGGCACATCGACACCAAGGGGATCGCTCTTCTGACCGTCTTCCTTGCCGATATCCTGCTGTTCATCGAATTCGGTGGAACCAAGTTCGAGTGGGTCAGCGCGATCTCCCTAGCCATGATCGCAGTGGCCGTCGTGCTCCTCCTGCTCTTCGTGAAGGTCGAGAAGAAAGCCATAGAGCCCATCCTGGCTCCCCACCTCATCAAGAACAAGACCGTCATCATGGCCGCTGTGTTCATGTTCATCTTCGGAATCGGGATGGTCGGTGCGATGATGTACACGAACATGTTCGTCATCGCGGTCATGGGTCTCGATACCCTCGAGGCAGGCATATGGTCGCTCGCCATGATCGCCGGTATGATGATCACGTCCATGTCGTCCGGTTCTCTGGTCCACAAGACCGGATACAAGCCCTGGCTCGTAGCCGGTCCGGTCCTGTGCTTCATCGGATTGTATTATCTGTCCGGTATGGCCGTCGACCCCGATATGATCGTGACGCAGGCCGTCCGCGACACCTACATGATGCGCTATCTGGTCGGCATCTTCGTCCTCGGTCTGGGACTCGGATGCATGATGTCCGTCGTCATGACTGCTGTTCAGAACAGCTCCAAGCCCTCGGAGATTGGAATGACCACCTCGTCCGTCAACCTTCTGAGGTCCGTCGGATGCACCATGGGTACCGCGATATTCTCTCTGCTGATCAATTCGAAGCTGGCCGGAGAGCTGGAGTCCCAGCTGTCGGCCAATCCCGGGATCTTCGACGCTCTCAGGGAGATGAACGGCGGAGTGATCAACACGGGTATCCTGAATTACATCATGGCATTCCCGGAGCATATTGGCGAGATCATGACCGCTTTCGCGAACAGCGTCGACTTCTCGTTCATCGTGGGCGGAGTCGTCATCCTTCTGCTGGTGATCATCGGATTCGTCTTCAAAGCCCAGACCCCTGAGGTCGACGAGGAGTTCGAGAACGCCAAGAAGAAGGTCGAGGAAGGCAGGTAAATCCTTTTCCAGGCGGCATTCGAGCCGGTGTCGCTTTTCGGGAGGGGTCGTCGATCCCTCCCGAGCCACGGCTCATTGGCCTGATGGTATCCGGGCCTCTGTTCTCGGTCGTTCGCTAAACGGACGTCATGCATCTTCACAGAACCCTCATCGCAACGATATGCCGGCATCCAAGGTATATCCGGGATCCATCCGAGGGTGATCCCGGTGTTCCTCGTTTCTGGCATCCGACTGCAAGCGGCAGACGGCCATCAACCACCGAGGGGATCGCGTGGGATTCTCAGCGATCTTCGATAGTCCACGTCTCTGACAGTATCTATAGAGAGAGGGGTTGAGGGCCCATGAGGGCCCTCGGGTTCCGAGCGGAAAGCTCAGCTCCTATCGTCTGCGGCGGTCTGTTCCGAGGTCTCGCACTCCTCCTCGGGAGGCATCCTTCCTTTGAAGAAGATCCCCACGAGTACCAGGGGGAGCATGATGACCCCTCCGGCGAGGAAGGCGAAGTCCACGCTGTTGGAGAACGCCGTCAGTATCCCCGGAATCTGCATCGGGAATTGCGACATGACGCCCCCGTTCAGAACATCCGTGGTATGGGGTATCAGGTCGTAGATCTCCGGGACGGCCTCCAGGAGCTCGGTG
>LVVU01000254.1:0-1163 GCA_006954465.1 Candidatus Methanoprimaticola hominis | reverse complement strand
GCCCATGGTGAATCCGATGGATCTGAACAGGTTGACCGCGGACGTGGTCATCCCCATCTCGGACGGTCTGGAGCTGTTCTGGACCGCTGCCATGACCACAGCCATCATGCAGCCGAGACCGAGACCGAGGACGAAGATCCCGCCGAGATAGCGGTACATGTATGCGTCGCGGACGGCGCCTGCATCGAGTCCGGGTCCGTCGGGACCCATCCCCATTTGGAACATGGACTGATCGACTGCCATCCCGGACAGGCAGAACAGTCCGATGAAGCAGAGCATAGGTCCCACGAGGAGTCATGGCCTGAATCCGGTCTTCCTGAGGAGCGCACCGCTGGAGAATGATGTGATCGACATCCCCAGGATCATCGAGAGGGACCACATCCCCGCCTCCAGGGTCGTGAGCCCGAACACTCCGACGACCAGGAGGTTGGTGTAGATCAGTGCCCCCATCATCCCGATCCCGAAGATGAACATGTAGATCGAGCCTCTGACGACGGTCTTGTTCTGCATGAGATGGGGAGCGAGGATGGGGTCGACGGCCTTGCGTTCCACCCTGATGAATATCGCCAGGGCCGCGACGGCGATGGCGATCATGATCGCGGTCGTGGAGCTGACCCATTCGAACTCCTTGCCTCCCATCTGGATCAGCAGGATGAAGTCCAGCAGAAGCACGGACAGCATAGCGATACCCTTGAAGTCGATGTGCTTGACGCCGTCGTCGACGGGTGTCGGGAACTTCTTGATCGTCAGCAGGAACGCTACTAGGGCTAGAGGGAGGTTGATGTAGAAGCACCAGTGCCATGAGGCCGCACCCTCGATGTATCCGCCTATGAGGGGTCCGATCCCGCTTCCGATACCGAACACGGCACCGAAGAGCCCCTGGACCTTCCCTCTGTCGCTTGGAGCGAAGAGGTCTGCGACCGCGGCCATGGCCACGGGGATGAGGATCCCTCCTCCGAAACCCTGGATGGCGCGACAGACGATGAACATCTCCACGCTCACCGAGAGTCCCGCTATGATCGAACCGCCTGTGAAGATGGCGAGCCCGATGAGGAACAGAATTTTCGGTCCAATTACAAAATGAGTGGAGTCGAGGGAATCTGAAGCGAGGTTGTTTTGACTCAGATAGACATCACGGACCGTGGCTTCTAAAGGCAAGAAAG
>LVVU01000253.1 GCA_006954465.1 Candidatus Methanoprimaticola hominis | reverse complement strand
TCTTACAGAGTCTTTATTACACGAAGTTAGAGAGTAATACGGATTCAGAATACGTATGCACCAACGGTACCAACTCGCATGTCACCTAGCTTGTCCTGTGTTGAAGAAGGCCAGAGGCATGGCCCCTCCCGAGGAAGTGAATGGACTGCACGGCTACTACAGGCAGTTCGGAGAGGACTCCTATTCCGAGGGCTGGGCAGGTCACGAGGAGCCGATGGACGGTGTTCTGTTCGACGATATCAACCGCTGTTTCTCCGAGGCGTGGTTCAGGTCTCCGCCTGTCGACAGGAAGCCTCTCGATCCCAATACCATGAAGGTCATGGCAACGGCTCTCCTGGACCCTTCATCCCGTTACTTGTTCGACAAGCAGGGCCGGAAGGTCCTTCCTATAGGGGATGGTCGCGGCGAGCTATCCGAGGCGGAGGCGGAACGCGATAAGGGCCGCTACATACCGCTGGTGCCGCCCTCGTACGGATTCCCGTTCTCTTATGCTTCCCATCTCCAGGAGAGGATCCGTTATGGTGGTGCGAGCGGAGATGTCGAAGCATATCAGAGGTTCGTCCTGGGTCTGAAGGGAAAGGACAGGGGGGATTTCGATGCGGTCATGCTCGATGCAAGCCTCGACGAGCTGGAGGAATGGGCTTACGACAACCGTTTCCAGATAGACCGCGAGGGCTTCTATGTCCAGAATCCGGAGGTCTTCGCCAGAAGGGTGGGGGACAGTCTCATAGACATACTCACACGCGCCAAGAGGGCGAATATCGAGCAGAATGTCAGGAATGAGGTCGTTCTGTGCCCGAGATGTGCCACGCCGTGCAGAGGGTGGCTGGATAAATCGCAGACCCCGTGCACTATAGCCGGGACGGAGGTGTATCCGATGGTGATCGTCTGCGAGAAATGCGGCAGGAGCACGACTCTGAGATATCAGAACGACGGGTTCAACAAAGGCTTCACATACCCGGATGCGCAGGGTCCGGCCAGCTACATGGAGGATGCGGTCAGGCTGTATGCCCTGGTCGCGTCGGAAAAGGATTCTGTCAAGAAGGCGTCCCTCTCCGTGGATCTCGCCGGAGCGTACTGGCGTACAAGGGATATGGATCTGGTGCGGAGGGCGTTGGGCAGGATCCCGACGGGGAAGCCGTCCCGCGGGGGCCTCTCGAAGCTCGACGCGGACGTCAGGCTGCGCATGGCCGCGTTGTGGTATCATGCCGGAGGCGAGCCCAAGGAAGTCAAACAGATGATCCGCAACCTCAAGCGTTCCGTCGATTCCATGAACGGACCGTATGCGGCTCTGTTTGCAGCCTGCTGCTGTCGCGATTCGAAGGGACGCGATGAATGCACAAGGATGTACAGAAGGGTCCTGGGGATCGCTGGGTCGTGCGAACCCGATGATTACATGGCCATCTACTCCAAGTATCTGGCTTCGGTCTATGCATTCCAATGTGTGGACGATCTGAAGAACGAGGTCGTTTCGGAGATGGCGTCCATGGCGCGTCATCTGGCGGACATAATGGAATCCAAAGGGTTCCCGTCGGATTGGGACTTCCTCTTCTCGGCGGTCTTCCATGACACGATGCGGATGTATTCGATAATGGGGTCCCCTGACGGATCCGATCTGTCATCGGAGATGCTTCGTAGGTTCTGTTCGGACACATGCGAGCCTCATGGCGGATTGTACGCCACGATAGCCTATGCTTCCGCGGCGTTCCTTCTGGGAATCGGGAAGGACCTGGAACGCGTCAAGGAATTGCTGAGGGATATCGAGGATATCATAGTGTCCACTGCGGATAACGGGCCGTTCACCGTGGACAGGTCCATGATTGCGATCATCGTCTACAACGCCCTCGGAGGAGAGAAGGGAATGACCTCGGCGGTGGCTTTCAGGACCGCCATGTCGCTGAATATGGACCAGGACGGCATCCTGGGCCTCATGGAATTGTACATCAGAGCTCTCGCCGGGAAGAAGTCGCCGGAGTCGATGATCGAGGAGCTGAAGGGGGCGATGATAATGATGGACCGGATCACATTGGATGAGATAGCGGAGGATCCGTTCGATCCAATCATGATGTGGAACGATATGATCATCAGGCCCTTCTTCTCCGGCAGGGCTCGGTGAAGGTGTCGATCCCGGGGATGCTCACTCCTCATCCCCGGGCTCGTCATCGGCACCGTCGATCGTGATGAGGTGGCGGGCCCTGCTGATGTCGATGAGGTCCTGGAGGGTGGTGTTGTCCAGAACGTCGAGGATGGCGTTGTTCAGCTTCTCCCAGAGCGGTATGGTCATGCAGTCCGCGGATCTGGGGCAGGTGTTCTCTCCCTTCTCCAGGCATGCCACGGGGCTCAGCTGACCCTCTGTCACCCTGAGGATGGAGCCGACCGTGGTCTCGTTGGGCTTGTGGACGAGGTAGTATCCGCCTTGGGCGCCGCGGACGCTCTTGAGGAGCCCGGCACGGGTCAGGAGCGCGCCGATCTGCTCCATGTACTTGAATGAGATCTCCTGTCTGTTCGATACGTCCTTGAAGCTCACGGGAGCATCGCCGCCGTTCAGGGCGATGTCGAGCATGATGCGGAGGGCGTATCTCCCCCTGGTCGACACTTTCATGGAAGGGGATA
>LVVU01000252.1 GCA_006954465.1 Candidatus Methanoprimaticola hominis | reverse complement strand
GCAGCCCAGGAAGTTCCCGATGATTATGACGACCAGCCCCAGGAGATACGAGGGGCCGTTGTCCACGGCGTATCCGACCTTCCCTGTGTACAGGTCCAGGCCGAACGCCACGACCGTCATGAGCCCCACCGAGAACAGTACGGCTCCGACCCACTTGACGTCGCAGGCCATGTAGACGCAGCCGCCGATGGCGATCGCCACACCGGCCAGGAACGCCCTGATGAGCGACCTGCCGTAGCGCGCCCTGTCAGAGGCTGTGGTAGTAGATGCAGATGTCATGATATGCGTCTCCGATATCCCGGAACCCTTCCGGGATGATGCCGACGAGTTGGAATCCGAGGCTCTCGTAGAGGTGCCTCGCGTTGGAGTTCTCCTTGACGACGGCGTTGAACTGCATTATGCGGTATCCGAGGCGCTTGGCCTGCTCCATGGAGTCGGAGACGAGGGCGCGTCCCGCATGCATGTTCCTGCAGTCCGGGTCCACTGCGTAGCTGGCGTTCGCGATATGCCCGCATCTTCCGATGTTGTTCGGACGTATCTCGTACATGCCGACGATCCTGTCGTCGGCGACGGCGACGCCGCAGTGGTCGAAGGATCCGAAGAATTCGCCGGCTTCGTCATCCGCCACAGGCTCGTCCTGCGGGAATGCCTGACCGTCCATGACGACGCGGTTCCAGATCGCCGCCATGGCCGGGATGTCCTGTTCGATATAGGGTCTTACCCGGACTTCCATGGTAGTGGTATCCAGATTCCTACATAAAGGGAGCAGTTCTCCCATCCAATCGTCGGAGGTCCGATTCTTTAAACTCTGATTCCAGAGTAGAGTTCTAACTACAAACCGACCCTTCGCCCGATAGGCGACACCGACTCGGATGTCACCTAGCTCCAGAAAGGAAGGCGCCGACTGGCCGATATGCGCACGGAGCGTACCCGAGCAGGGCACGGGCACAGGATGAAGGGTGATTCATATCAAATCTGATATTCTATGAAATATCAGATAATCATTTTGACGTGAATTCGGCACCCCTATTCTGATTTAATTCAGCTGAAGATAGCTGAAGCTAGTCAATCCCCATCATGGGTGAGCCCACCCTTATCGATTCATCATCCGAATATCTTGTCCGGATCTAGTTCGAGGACCTCCAGCAGCCTCATGTAGCAATCCCTCATCTCCGGCGGTCCTTCGAGGTAGTCCTGATTGTCTGAAGGGTCGCGCTTCAGGAGGAGTGTCGACATATCATCGATGAGACCCTCGGCAGTCCTCATCACACCGCCGTCCTGAAGGACGGCGGTGATGAATTCGCCTATCATCGTGGCCAATGATACCACGAACATGAATGCGTTCGCCCTCGAAGGGTTATGGAAGTAGACTTTATTCACTTCGTATCTCGATTTGGACGTCCGGAAGCAGTGCTCGATGCGATACTGCCCCAGATACAGCATGAGAACACCGTCGCCTGTGACGCCGTCCCTCGGATTCACCGAATCCTCTGTTCCGCGTTTGAGGTTGGTTATGAGGACACGGACCAGTCTCGCATCGGCCATCTCCTCGGCAAGGCGCTCGGAGAACTCCCAGGTGATGTCGAGGATGTACTCGGAGTGGTACGTGGGCACCCATTCCTTGGGCGGCCTACCCCTCTTACCGTACGGGTCCATTACCCTCTTCTCAACGACATCCATCGAAACGACGTAGGCCGAACCCTTCACCTTGGATAGAGCGATGCCATAGGTCGAAACGGCATCCTCGGAGGACCTGAAGGTCCTCCTGAGGAGCGGTTCCATGATCCGCTCGACATCTCTGAGGCCCTGTTCGCGATAGTACTCCACGCTCCTTTCCTTGCCTTCCGCTGTGCGGAAGGCTATGAAACGGAGCTGTCTGTTGCCGACTGTGGCATCGCAATCATAGATCTCCCAGCCGTTCCTCACGGTGCTCGGATCCATCTGCGAATTGAGAACGGTGTACACGATCTTCTCCTTGACCTTCTCACCGAAGGATTCTGGGCATTTTGAAACGAATCCGAATCCCTTTTCCTCCATCGAATCGATCAGTTCAATGTTCACTATCTTGGAATCCGCTACGATGGTGGACCTGAGAGGATCCACCTTCGTTGCCAGATACTCTATCGTATCGCGATCCATTTCAGCATCCGTTGTGGATCCGTCATAAGGCCTCTCGTAACACAGGATCCCCTTCTGCGTCGTGACACTCTGCAGATTGTAGACCCTGCGAGTGTTGTCTCCGTCCTTCGCATGGCCATTCCGTTCCGGAATGGCCGCCCCGGGACGGTCGCGCTCCACATTTATTGCGCTGACACTGAAGTTGGTGCTGTCCATGTTGTAGATGTACGCCTTGATCTCGTACTTCTCGCACAGCGTCTCATGTATCGTGAAGGTCAGATCCGGCAAATCGAGCTCGAACAGATTGTCCAAGGTGCGGCTGAAGGTCCTTGCGTTGAGATTCTTCGCTTCGACCCCGGGACCTATCATCAGCTCCAGAGGAGCAGTGGCGAAGTCCATATCGAGCTTATACAGCGGCCGACGGCCCATGCCTTTGAACATTGCTCCGACCATCAGCATCACTCCGTTGCCTTCGCTGATTATCCTCTGGGGATCCGGATTCGTCTGCGAATCGATGAGATCGCAGATCCCGTTCTGCTTCATCATCGCCATCCCCAGGGCCGGCATGGCCTGTATCCCCACGTAGCTGCTTCCTTCCTTCATCGACGTCCCTCTGAGACGGAGCCAGGCGCACTATTTCGACCCCGCTAACGATTGGAATTTCGTCAACGATTGTAATACATTAAACTATAAATAGTCCTGGGCCGTGCCAGATATGGGCGCACCGCGGCATCGTCCGCGGATGGAGAACGAGGTGGGAATCGGGTCGGAAACGAACAATCGCGTGCGAGTCCCGCACACAAATGCACAAAGCTGTTCAGCGTCAGCTATCTGCGGCTGTATTAAATCAGAATAGGGGTGCCGAATTCACG
>LVVU01000251.1 GCA_006954465.1 Candidatus Methanoprimaticola hominis | reverse complement strand
CGAAACCATCAATATCATCCCCTCTGAATGGAGGGGGGATTGGAACTACACGATCATGCCGAGGGAATAATCTTGAATTTTATTTTTCTACAGACCCTAGGAGCAAGAAGCCGCGCGCCAGGGACGACTTGGTGAATTTGTCGGTGGAGGAGATAATACGGGAATACGCCTCGGAGATCAATGGGCTGTACAACTACTACAGTCTCGCTTCGAACGTATCCACAAGACTCCATCGGCTGGCTTGGTTTCATGAAGGAAGCATGCTCAAGACCATCGCTAAGAAGGAGAGGTCCTCCGTTCGCAAGGTCCTTCGCAAGTACGGTCGTGTTGTCCCGCGCCCTGACGGGCACGGGACGACGAAGACTGTATGCGTGATGGATGGCGATAGAATGGTCGCATACTATCCGTTCGCAGGATTCAGGAAGAAGATGTACAAGCCCAAGCCTGAACCAGACGGTATCAAGGAATTCGGTCCCAGACTGAAAGAGAGGATTCTGTCCTGCACCTGCGAAGCATGCGGATGCAATGGACCCGTAGAGGTCCATCACATCCGCAATCTGAAGCAGACAGTCGAGCGGTACGAAGGCAAGCAGACGCCGTACTGGGTGAGTCTGATGCAGGACATGAGGTCCAAGACCCTAATCCTGTGCAAAGAATGCCACAGAAAGCTCCATTCGGGAAAACTCGTTAGTTTCCAAGGTCCATTGGAGAGCCCGATGCATTGAAAGGTGCACGTCGGGTTCGGGGAAAGGCGTGGGGAAACCTGTATCATTCAGCATACAAGGCGCCCCGCGCCCATTCCACACGACAATATATCAGTTCCGTACGGTCTCATCCGGACCGTACGCCATTATCTCGAATTCGTGGGCGTCCTGAGCTATATCCGCGGTCTGAAGAGCAAGGGCGTGAGGCTAGACCTGATCGTCGTAGCTCTTTGCACGTACACCATGCACACATCGAATTCGATGAACGCCTGTGCGGAATGGTTGAAGAACCCCGCGGTCAGGAGACAGCTCGGATTCTCTCCGAAGGACGAGATCTCGCAGAAGACCCTCAACAGGGCCATCGTCATATTGGGCGAGAACCGCGAAGGCATCATCGCACAGTTATGGAAGGGCATCAAGGAGAGGTTCGAGATCGACGACTACGACATCAACCTCGACGGCTCCGCAGTGGTCCTGTATGGCCCCAAATCAGAGTACGGGGAGATGGGCTACGGCAGGGACAAGAACCGCGGGAAGCTGCAGGTGGAGTTCATGGTAGCGCAGCTCGCATCGCTGGGCATACCGATCTACATCAAGCCCTACACCGGCAGCACCTCCGACGAGGCGCAGTACCGGGACTGCGTCCCGGAACTGGCCGGTCTGCTGTCCGGAGAGGGGCTCCATTCGCTGGATTCCTTGAAAGAGGACCTTGATGCGAAAGAGATCGATGAAGCATCGCTGAATGCCGTTGCAGCGGTTGCGATGCTCGGTGCTGCCATCGTAGCCGATAACGGTGCGGCATCGGACAGGAACACCCGCAGGATGAAATCCTGCGGCTTCTCATATCTCACGCGTGTGAACATCAACTCCTCCGACCTGAAGAACATCGAGGAGCACTGCCACGAGTTCGAGTACATCGGTGGCGGCATGATGTGTTATACGCACCGCTTCGCGTCGTCCGGTAGGACGACGTACCTGTTCCTGTCCCGCGACCTCCTGGAGAAGGGACGCCATAAGAGCAGGGACCGGCTGGAGAAGGATCTGAAGCGGTACGAGGATGCGAAGGAAGGCAATCTTCGCAAGTCCGATTACGTCAAGATCTCCAAGGTGCCTTGGATCGAAGTGGACGTCAGGCTGACGTTGCAGGAGAGGCTGGTGCCTTACTCGGAGGCGGATGTCCAACGCCTCGTACGCGAGCGGATGGGCATCAAATGCGGATTTTTCAAGCTGGAATCGGACCGGCAAATGACAGCGAAGGAAGCCCTCATCAAATATCGCCGCAGGGTGGGCGTCGAGCATCTGATCTCATCCCTCAAGCGCATAACGGGGATCAAGCCTATCTGGGTATGGAACAAGGATTCGGTGGACGGCTCCATGACCCTGGCCCTCCTATCGGAGGCAGCCATCGCTATGGCGCGCCATTGCATACCAGCATACGAGGATCCGCCGAAGGAGGTTCCCGAGGGGACGATCGAGGAGGATGAGGTGCCTGCCAAGAAGCATAAGCCCTCGACGGAATCCATGGTCCGGTCCCTTTCCCATTTGACACTTACGCGGTTCAGGAACGGGAAGGGTCCGTTGAAGGAGGTTCTGAGCAATTGGGGCCCCATATCGCAGGCCGTATTCGACGATATCCGGCTGCATGAGAGCCCCGAATGGGGCTCTCGCAAGGTAGCTTCCTGCTGAAACCATCCGTTGTATCCTCTTCGAGAGGCAACTGTCGAATGACCTTCTCAGCGGATGCTCCGTTCCTACTCCCATCATGATGTGCGCAGGCACACGCGCTTATAGGGAGCATCTGTCGAAGTCAAGTTTTATACCGGCGGACGTTGCAGATTCCCGATATCAACCGCCCGAAGGGCGGCTTTCATCGGGGCCCGAAGCCGAACCGGTGCGAGACGTGTTTCTCAACAAAGATACTTTCCAATCCCGGTCCGGAGGGATCGGGAGCATCCTCCTCTTCCAAGAATCAGGAACGATATCGGCGTCAGGTTCCTTTGCAGAGCTACCGCTGGAGCGGTATGATGAGAAGGCGGGGTTTAGGTTCGCTTCACAGGGGAGCGAACGTGTTGAGAAGCAGGATGACGACGATCATGCCGACGGCGATCCCGATG
Organism: Candidatus Methanoprimaticola hominis; assembly: GCA_006954465.1. Taxonomy (GTDB): domain Archaea; phylum Thermoplasmatota; class Thermoplasmata; order Methanomassiliicoccales; family Methanomethylophilaceae; genus Methanoprimaticola; species Methanoprimaticola hominis. The sequence continues at coordinate 278 of LVVU01000251.1, read as the reverse complement.
ACGGTACGCGGGCTGATCCTGATTCCCTTCTCGTTCTCCGTGTCGAAGTACCTCATAAGGCCCGCGGAGGACTGGAAACCTGTGTCGTTCTTCTTTGCCATGGAAGACGGTTATTTACGGTCTATATAAAAACCTTCGCGGAAGGCCGAACAGGCCCATATTTCATGGGATTAACTTCCTTGCCTCTTGGACATATAGGGTTGAAAGGTGACTTACAAGAAAATTGGTAAGAATCCCGAATGGACGGTCAATCCGGCGACTTACAGGCTGTACAAATC
>LVVU01000250.1 GCA_006954465.1 Candidatus Methanoprimaticola hominis | reverse complement strand
CATCTTATGTTGCCTTCCCGGCATCGCGCCGTTCTCTGGTGTATTCTGGATTCCAGCCGCATCCTTTCCATCAGGGTGTTATCCCTCACGATGTGCTTCTAAGAGCCCGAGATCCGCACCACAGAGGCCCTGTTCCGACCTCCGAATGTCGCCGAGGTCTTTCTTACAGAGACTTTATTACACGAAGTTAGAGAGTAATACGGATTCAGAATACGTATGCACCAACGGTACCAACTCGCATGTCACCTAGCTTGACCCTATATGTCCAAGAGGCAACTTCGGGGACGAAACGGATAGAAAGGTTTAAGTATAGGACTACTATCCACATTTTGAACTGGGCAGGTAGATCAGTTGGAAGATCGTTACATTGGCATTGTAGAGGCCGCGAGTTCGAATCTCGCCCTGTCCACCTCTCTTCTTTCCTCTTCATTTTGAAGATTTGCCACCTTCGTTTCCGCGACTCCATCATGGGTCGTTTCTCATTCCATCGAGCTCCGCATTAAACGCGATCAGCACGCTTCTCTTCCGTTCTCCGGATCCCTCGGAATGTCAGGCGTGGAGATCCGCGTGTATCACCGGGTCGGCCATCATTATGGCGGCCCAGTGGTTGCGATCCGTGAGGAATGACGTCCTGCTGCCATTGACGCACATCGTGAGGATCGTCCCTTCATCCTCCATGCGACGCAAGGTCTCATGTACCTTCGAAATGGGCGCCCTGAGGGTCTTGGATACGACATCCTCCGTCGTCCTGCCAGCATTGACGATGATCCCTATGATCCCGCAGCGGAGGCCCGCATAGATGGATCCCATGTCTACGACCATCGGCATGATGACCATGACCGAATCCCTGTATACCCGTACCATGGGCCTATACTAGCAGCTCCTGTAGGTCTTGATCACACCGTCCATTCCTTGGATCGAAGGATTCTTGAAACCCATCTGATCGAACGCATCCGCCAGCACGGGGTTGCGGGTCCTGTCTCTGAAGCTCATGCCGGTGCGAACGGGGACGCCTGGAGACATCACCTCCAACCAGTCCTGATCCACGTTGATAACTGTCGGGAAGTCGCAATCATAGCGACGGTGGGAGGCGGCGTTCAGGATTATCTCGGAGAGGGCCATGGGGACCTTGTTGTTCTTCCCGTTCTCGGAGGATGCATCCCTATGGATCGCCAGAACGGTTTTGAACGACATGTCCAGCTGCTTGAGCAGAGAACCCTTCACGATGGAGTGGGTGGAGCCCTCATAGCGTATCTCGCATGTCCAGGGACACTGGTCGGACAGCATGAGGGCCAGATTGTTGTACTTCCCTTCCGCAGTGTAGAGCGGACACGAACGGCTGTCCAGTTTGCAGTTCTTGCGTTCTTCCAGACTCTTCAGATATCCGAAGGTCAGAACCTGCACCGCCGATTCCCGGCTCTCGAAGGAATCCTCCTCGTGGTCCGACATACTTATGTGTATAATCAATGAAGTTAAAATATATGCTCTCTAAAACATGGGATATAACAGATGCAGCAGTCTGTTCGCGAGGAGATATAATACCTCTTGGAGATTAGGCATCATGGATAGTGCTGAGCTCACGACATGGGCGAGCGATAATCTGTCTCAGCTGATCCTTCTCATCGGAGGATTGCTGGCGGTCTGTATCGCCATCACCTATGTCAAGAACAAGGACTCTATGAAGTACAAGGCGCTGATGCTCCTGGGCCTTCTGTTCGGTGTTTTCATGGCCGTGGAAGCCGTCACCTCATACGGCGATTGGATGCAGGTCACGTCGATCTTCGTGGCCATAGCGGCCTTCACTCTGATCATCCGTCCGTTCCGCGACGTTCATATCGCGGCGATCATAGGACTTCTCGTGATGGTCATCGCCTACATCTGGCTCGGAGGCCTCACCGAGGTCTCCGGATACGACATCAGCTTCCTGGCGGAGAATCCCGTCCGTGTGATAGTCGCATTCCTCATCGGGGCTGTCGTCTACGGTCTTCTGAACTTCGCCGAGTCGATCGTCAAAATCTTCGGCAAGCTGTTCAACTGGTGGCCGTTCCTCTTCATCATAGGCTGTATTTGCATCGCTGAGGCGGTTTTCATGTTCATGGGCTACGGTTCGATCACCGACTATTAGACCGTTCGCTAAATACGTAATCTAATTAACCTACAAACCCTATCTATGCACATCCATATGAGGTGTGCAAGATGGCAAGGCCGAGATCATTCGAATTGGTTCTGACGAATGAAGAACGTGCAGAACTGCAGAAGGTGGCGAACAGCCGCTCGGAAGAGCTCCGTAAAGTGACCCGTTCCAAGATCATGCTGATGTACGAAGACGGCGTCTCGAACACGGACATCGCCAAGCAGCTCGGTATCGACAGGCTCGTTGTACAGAAGACGATGCAGAAATGCCGTGCGTTCGGTCCCATCGAAGCTCTGAACGACCTTCCCAGACCAGGAAGGCCTTGCGTGATAGACAGCAACGACAAGGCGTACGTCGCCCACTTGGCATGTTGCAAACCTGTGGATTTCGGATACAGCGAGGAGTTGTGGACCATAGAACTTCTCCGGTGACTATTCAGAACCCCCTCGTTCAACCCTTCTTTTGACTTTACGATCCTGCCGTGCAGGCGTATTTGATTCATAGG
>LVVU01000249.1 GCA_006954465.1 Candidatus Methanoprimaticola hominis | reverse complement strand
TCGCGCCGTTCTCTGGTGTATTCTGGATTCCAGCCGCATCCTTTCCATCAGGGTGTTATCCCTCACGATGTGCTTCCAAGAGCCCGAGATCCGCACCACGGAGGCCCTGTTCCGACCTCCGAATGTCGCCGAGGTCTTTCTTACAGAGTCTTTATTACACGACGTTAGAGAGTAATACGGATTCAGAATACGTATGCACCAACGGTACCAACTCGCATGTCACCTAGCTTGTAAACCCAAGAGAGCGGATGCTCGGTGCTACTATCATCCTGCCCTGTCGTTCGGAGGTGTTGAGAACATAACCTGATGCATCGATCCAAGACCGATATCTTCAAAGAACAGCACGCCACGGAAATCGGAGATGAAGAGGGAAGGAATCCGGCCGGATCAGCCGAATCAGATCGGGTTGATTTCATCGAGGCTGACGTCCAACCCCGGTTTATATAGCGTCAACACGATTACCCTATCATGGACGAGGTGAAAGAGTACACGTTCGAGGAGCTCTGCCAGATAGTCGGAGCCATCGCCGCCGAGTACGGGATCCTCAAGGTGTATCTCTTCGGATCCAGGGCCCGTGGTGATAATCGTCCCGACAGCGACTACGACTTCTGCATCGTTGCACCCAAGGGCATGGGCCTGTTCAAAATGGGGGGATTCTATGGCAAGTTGGAGGAAGCCCTTGGCACGGAGATCGACATCGTCAGCGAGAGGGCTATGAGAGAAGACTTCAGCAGGGAGGTCCTCAGAGACAGGAGGTTGCTCTATGAGGCGTGATGTCAAGAGTCTGAATCTCATCATCAAGTATTGCGACGATGTGGCATCCGATATTGCACGCTTCGGTGACGACATCGAGGACCTGATGGGTGACGAATCGTATCAGAGGTCAACGGCGAAGTCTATCGAACTCATAGGCGAGAGGGCCAAGAGACTCTCCGATGATGTCACGTCCCGCTTCAAGGATGTCGACTGGCATGAAATCTGCAAAATGCGTGATTTCATGGCGCACCAATACGAAGAGGTCGATTTGGAGTTTCAGTGGTCCACCATGAAAGACGACCTCCCATTCCTGAAGCAGTACTGCCAGAGAATTATCGCGATCCTTGAATCGGAATCCGATGAGGAAGGCAAGTGATTGCAGAAGGCAATCGAGATACCGCCTCGGAACGCATCGATCCCGAACCGACACCGTCAACGGACAGCACGATGATCGATCCATGGGCGTATTCACGCGCACCTTCCGCGTAAGTGAAGCGGGCCCGCCGGGATTCGAACCCGGGTCTGAGGCTCCGGAGGCCCCCATGCTATCCAAGCTATACTACGAGCCCAAGAGAATCTGAGGTTTGAAAGGGTGAATGGGAGAACTTGGTGCCGGGGAGGGTTTCTCCCCGGCGGATCCTGTGCCTCCGATTGAGAGGGTGGAGGCGGAAGAAGATGTTCTCGCTTCACTGCTTGTTGGTGAACTCGGTGTATCCGCAGTGGCCGCAGGCGACACGGTCGCCATGGGTGGCCATGAAGACGCCGGGTCCGCACTTGGGGCAGACGGGCTTGGTCCTGACGAGCTTGTCGCCCTCGACCTTGTAGGCGTCCTTCTTCGAGCATGTCTTGGGTGCTGCATCCTTCTTTCCTGCCATCGAAATCACTCCTCTGCGGGTGCGGGCTCTTCCTTGGCGGCCTCGATGCCGTTCCTCTTCAGCAGGTACTCCCTCTCGAGCTCGAGGGCGGCCTCCTTGGACTCGTAGACCTTGGCGTATCCCTTGGACTTTCCGGTTCCGTAGACGGACTCGATCGTGGTGACGACGACGCAGTCCCTCTTGGCCTTCATCTGCTTGGCGACCTCTTCGGCCACGGCGTTCCTTCCGGGGGTGCACTCGCTGGCGTGGTCGACGGTGAAGTAAACCTCGGTCCTCTTGTACAGAGGGTTCTCTTTCTTCTCGTTGATTTCCATCTTCATTCCAATACCTCCATTTTGGACAGGAGCTCCATGGCCCTGTCCCTGGAACGTTGGTCGGTTTCCACGACCATCATGCATCTTCCGGGCATCCCGTAGACCACACGCATGCCGTCGGGTGCGAGGACCAGACACGGCAGAACCGCCAGATCCTCCTCCCCTTCGACCCTTATGAGGCCGGTCTCCCCTTCGATGCCCCTGCGGACCGCCTCCGCCATCTCGGCGGAAATCGTCCCCGCGGGATTGACGACCTCCTTCTTCGGCTCGTTCTCGACGAGCCTCGCGAACTCGGTCATCTCGCGGCGCTCGGTGAAGCCGTCGTAGATCGACAGCCTCGGCCTGACGCCGTGCTTCCTGAACACGAGGGACACCACGTCCCCCACGGTCAGATAAATGGTTTCATCCAATACGGAGTCGAGCTCCGAGTCCGGCATCTCCCTCCCCAGGGGCTCCTTGAAGGCGTCCCTCTGGGATTCGGGCAGTCTCAGACCGGTCTCGAACATCCTTCTCAGCGTACCTTGAGGGCGAACCTCCCGTTGGAGGTGATGCCCATCTTCTTTGCGATCTCGGACTTCTCGAAGTCCGTGACCACGAGGAACCCCTGCCAGTCCTTGGAGGTCTGACCGCCGCAGCGGGGGCAGACGTCGTCCTCGCTGACGAAGCTGCAGGACTTGCATGCCTTGAGCACCGGTCCTGCCATCACTCCTCACCTCCGGATTCCCTCTTCTCCCTGAGCTTCGCACGGTCCTCCTCGAGCCACTGGAGCTTGCCGAGGCCGGGCTGGCGCATGGTCAGTCCGATCTTGCTGTCCTGAGGGTTCTTCTCGTTGAGGTCGATGCTGACGACCCTGGCCTTGACGATGTCGCCGACGGCCAGGAACCTGCCGGTCTCCTTGCCCACGAGCCTCTGGTTGGCCTCGTCGATGTCGACGCGGTCATCCATGATCTGACTCACGTGGAGCAGACCATCGAGCGGGCCGAACCTGACGAATGCACCGAACTTGAGGATCTCGACGACGACGCCTTCGACGACCTCGTTGTCCCTGGGCTTGAAGACTACCTGCTCGAACTTGACGGTCTGGTAGACGGCGCCGTCCCCGTGGACGATGCGTCCCGGGCCCTCGGCCCTGACGTTCTTGATGAGCACGGTGAAAGTCTTGTCTCCCTCCGCAAGGCGTCCCTCGTACGTCTCGGACGTGAGCTTGCCGACCACGTCGACATCCTCGTCTCCCAGCTCGCAGGGGGGCATGCGGATGACCTTCTCTACCTCGTTTATCATGTACATGGCAGGTCCTCTCGAATGAGGCCGACTAACACGGCTTCCTATATAAGCCTAATCTGGGTTCCTATAATAACGCGTGCGACTACCGTCGGAACGGCCCTTCGAAGCACCCGCTGTCGACGGCCGCATCGGGGAGCGGGACGTCGCTCATGACGCGCCCGCATACCACGGATACGAGATGCGGGACCCCATCCCTTCCGAGATTCCCCGATCCGAAGGTCACGATCGGATTGACGACCTCCCTCCCGGTGGCCTCCCCCGCATTCACCGCGCCGATGTCGCAGCACAGAGCCAGGATCGTATCGTATCCTCCGCCGGCCTCCTCCGCCATCCGGTCCGCGTTCCTCATGAAGCAGCATGCGGAGGACGACACGGGACCCGATACCTCGACGCCGTCGGCGGAGAGGCGTCTGCGGAGATCCTCCGCGGCCTCCCTTCCTCCTACTCCGCAGAACCTGGCGCACGTGTTGCAGGTCCAGACCAGCACCCTGCGGCCCTTCAGGGATTCCAGGAGCTCATCGTATCCGCGGTCGCGGGCCATGACTATCATGCGTCGGGGATTGCCCCGCGGATATAAACGATATCCTGCCCTCTCTCGAGCCATCGGCATGTGCCAGC
>LVVU01000248.1 GCA_006954465.1 Candidatus Methanoprimaticola hominis | reverse complement strand
ATGAACTTCGATCCCAGCCCCGAATCCATGGGCAGCAGGGAACAGATCTGGTTCCCCAGCGACTACAACCGCATAAGATGGTGGACCAAGGAGGGCCAGTACTCCATAATCAGGCCTCCTCTGGGTTCCGATGCGGCCTTCGCCCTCGGCCTCGACCGCGATGCCTTCTGGGCCCAGGTCGGTCGCCTCCCCGCGAAGCTCGGGAACGACCTGTTCGCGGAGTGGATCGTGTACAGGCAGGACCTGGGTCGCGCCGTGACCGCGTCGAAGATCGAGGTCGCCGTCGACGGATACTACGAGAGGCTACTGGAGGACACGATGGAGCCCCTTCCGTCCACTCTGAAGGCCGCCATGGGCATCGATGCCGCCGCATCAGTCCTGGATTCGTTCTCCTCCAGAGAGCCGGGATTCGTCATCCTGTCCGATTCCGGAAGGGCCCCGGTCGTCTCCGACATGGAGGAATCGACGCTGGATCTCGCCAGGAGCTGCGACAACATCGGTCCTATGAAGCGCTCGATCTTCGCATTGAAGAACGCATCCTGAAATCGATGCGGGGGACCTCTCCCGCATCTCTTATAACATTTCACGCCGTTACACGGCTCATGATGGCGAAAGACTCCGCTGTGGAGATCCGTGACGAGATCTACTGGATCGGCGGCGACGACCGCACTGCTACCATTTTCGAAGGGGCATTCCCCATACCCGAGGGCGTCTCCTACAACTCATACCTCATCAGCTCCGGGGGCAAGACCTGCCTCCTCGACACCGTGGACGCCTCCATAGCGTCCAAGTTCTGGAGGAATCTGCGCAACACACTGGCCGGAAGGGATCTGGACTATCTGGTGATCAACCATATGGAGCCGGACCACGGCGCCTGCATCACCCAGGTGCTGGAGACGTATCCCGAGATCACGGTCATCGGCAACTCGAAGACCTTCGAGATGCTGGACAACTTCTATCACATCGCACCGAAGAACACGATCGTGGTGAAGGACGGGGACACCCTCACCGTCGGAACCCACGTGCTGAGGTTCGTCTTCGCCGTGATGGTCCACTGGCCGGAGGTCATGTTCACCTACGACGAGAGCAGCAAGGTCCTGTTCTCGGCGGATGCGTTCGGAACGTTCAAGGCCGTCTCCGGAGCGCTGTTCGCCGACGAGATGGACTTCGACCGCGATTATCTAGAGGAGGCGAGGAGATACTACTCCAACATCGTCGGAAGGTACGGTTCCAAGGTGCAGAACGCCATCAAGAAGCTCGCCGGAGTGGAGATCGAGATGATCTGCCCCCTCCACGGACCCATATGGAGGAAGGACCTGGGATACATCATCGGGAAGTACGACCTCTGGAGCCGCTACGAGCCCGAGGACAAGGGCGTCATGATAGCCTACACCTCCGTCTACGGGAACACCGCCGCTGTGGCGGAGAAGCTCGCCATCCTGCTGAAGGAGAGGGGCGTGGAGAACGTGGCCGTCCACAGCATGACCTCCGAGCATCCGTCCTATGCCGTATCGGATGCGTTCAGGTACTCCAACCTGGTTTTCGCTGCGACCACGTACAACAACCACCTCCACCCGACCATGTCCTCCACCATCGAGGACATGGAGGTCATGACCGTCCAGAACAGGAGGTACTCCGTGATCGGGAACGGTTCCTGGGTTCCTCAGGCGGACAAGATCATGGAGGAGAGGCTCTCGGCCATGAAGAACATGACCAAGGTCGGAGAGACCCTTATCATCAAGTCCTCCCTGGCGCCGGAGCAGATGCCCGAGCTGGAGAAGCTGGCCGACGACATCGCCGCCTCGCTGAAGGAGTGAGAATAAACCGGCCTCCCGGGATCGGGAGGCCCTATATTGATATATTATACGGTCCCCTGGCGAAGGGGGACCCGGAAGCGTTTACTCGTCGTCGGATCCGGACCTGACCTTGACGGCCATGCCCTTCTTCATCGACTTCATCTCGAATTCCGTCAGGAATGCGCGACCGGTGGCGATCGGCCTGTCCTCGGGATCGGTGACGATGACCTCCTCCATGGGACGGATCTCCGGATCGCAGGAGAGGACGAACTGGCTGAAGGCGTTCCTTCCTTCGGAGACGAACGGGACGGCATCCGCCATGACCGAGACCCTCATGAACGGGGCGGGAACGGCTGCGACGATCCTCTTGGCGCCCTCCATCCTCAGAGTGTAGAGGCCGTCTCCGGCCCTCATGGACAGGACGTGCTCCCCGTCGGAGATGACGTTGCGGATCTTGCCGGTCTTCTTGCTCGTGACGAGCTCAACAGGCTCCCTGAACAGCGCCTCCGCAGCCTCGATGCCGAACTGGAAGCGTGCCACGGCCTTCGCACGGATCTTGTCCGCATCGACATCCCCGCCCTCGCACTCCGGGATCTCAGAGCATTCGATCGATTCATCGAACACATCGAGCAGGAACTCCTGCGTGAGGGCCTCCGACTCCTCGACGGTCTCCCTGTCGGGCATGTCGGGGAACAGCGACTGCGCGAGAGGATACATCTCGTCGAGCTCGGCGGGAACGGGTCCCCACGGGGATGCGACCACCGGGGTGTATCCTGCGCGCCTCGCCTTGGCGAACTCCTCGGCGTAGGGCCTGCTGTACGGCTTCCCGGATGTGTCGGGGAACACGGC
>LVVU01000247.1 GCA_006954465.1 Candidatus Methanoprimaticola hominis | reverse complement strand
CCCCATCTCGCGGTGGGCACCTTGGTTTCGGCTAACGGTTCCTGCGGTCAGGCCCGTAAGGGACTTTCACCCTCTAGATTCGCCCCATGCTGGGCACACTGGATCTTGGCGATGTCCTCGGACATCGCCTTGTCGAAGCGTATGTTCTCGAACACCGTTCCATCGGACATGGTGGCCAATCTGGCCAGACCGAGGTCCATCCCGACCTCGGTCCTGTAGTCCTCCAGCCATTCGGTCCCTTCTCCTTGGACCTCGATGATTATGCGTGCGTACCAGTGGGACTTGCGCTTGACTATCTGGCATCTGCGGATATCTCCGGTCATCCTCTGGCCGCACCTGAACCGGATCCCTCCGGTATCGTTCATCTTCCCGAGGAACAGCATGTCCCCTTCGATGCGGAAGTCCTTCGGCGAGGTGTATTCGTAGCATCTATACCTTTTCGGGTCTTTGCTCCGAGGGAACCTGAATGCCTTCTCCCCCTTCCTCTTCAAGGCGCCGACGACAGCATCATGGACTCTCTTCGACACATCCTGAAGCGTACGTGAATGGACGCTCTGTAATTCCGGCTGCTCCTTCTTGAGCGGAGGGATGAGTGCGTTGAGGTCGTAGACGGACATCACCCTGCTGGTTTCCATGTACGTGGCGATGCATTCGTCCTTCAGATGATTCCATAACCTCATGCATATCAGACGGGTCTCCTCGAGCACCTTCTGCTGATGCTTGTTGGGCCGGAGCCTCAATGTGACCGCCCTGAAGGACATGATAATCATACCGTACGGACCTGTATTTGAATGATTCTCCAGTATGCAGTATGACGGCACGGTATCGGTTTCGTATACCTGATTCCACCAACTCGGTGTCACCTAGCTGGTACGGAGAAGATGGGCGAAGCGAAAGAATGGTACGACGGATACAGATTCGGCAATGCCGAGGTATACAATCCGTTCAGCATCATGAGCTACGTATCGCACGGGTTCAAACCCGAGCAGTATTGGATCGACAGCGGTTCAACTTCCATGATCACCGACCTCCTTTGGAACGTTGACTCGCAGAACTTCGAGAAGGTCGTCGATCTCGTCACGGGAGGAAGAGTCGAGACCAGACTCGACCACATGCTCACCTACGGAAGGATCATGAACAAGGACGACCACCTTTTCAGCCTCATGGCCCTATCAGGATATCTGAGGGCCGTACCCATCGGAGACGGGAGATACGAGACATCCATCCCCAATAACGAGGTGAGGATGGCCGTGGAGAATCTGACATCCTCCGTATTCCCCGTGGATACAGGATACTTCGGGCAGTTCGTCCGTGCCACCATCGATGGCGATGCAGCAACGATGGAGGAGACGTTCCAGGATATCCTGCTCCATGGGAACTATCTGAACCTGAAGGAGAATGCATACGAGGTCATCATGATGACCCTGATGCATTCGCTCGTCAAGAGATACAACGTGAGAACGGAGCATAAGAGCGGATTCGGAAGGACGGATATCGTACTCGAACCGAGGAACGATGGAGACCAATACAGGATCTTCGAACTCAAGGTCTCCAGATCCGCCGATAGGCTCGAGTCGGATGCGAAGGAGGCCATCGAACAGATCCATAGAGAGAGGTACCACCTCGGGATGCCGGGAGAGGTGATGCTCTACGGGATCAGCTTCTACGGCAACACGCTGAAGGTGCTCATAGAGAAGGTCCAAGATGGACGGGACAACGTCCTCCGATAATTACTGCCCGTCGGCTTCGCTCTTTAAATAGTTGTAAAATTTAAAGTTGTACTTGAAAATTTACATATATTCGCTCCGAGTTATACCTACCATGATTCCGAGGACCATCCTGAAGTACATCGAGGAGAGCATCAGACTCAAACCGGTGACTCTGATCACAGGAGCGCGTCAGGTGGGAAAGACCACTCTGTGCAAGCATATCGCAGAGGAGCATGGCTTCGGGTACGTTTCCCTGGCCTCCGCTGCGGACCGGGCGATGGCCATCAGGGACCCGGACATGTTCCTCAGCCTCCACCCCGCACCGGTGATCATAGACGAGGTCCAGTATGCCAAGGATCTGTTCGACCACATAGAGGCGCTGGTCGATGCGAAAAAATTCGAAACCGGTTCGAACGCGGGGATGTACATCCTCACAGGAAGCCAGGCATATAAACTGATGGAAGGCGTGACGCAATCCATGGCCGGCAGGGTCGGCATAATAGAGATGTCGCCCCTGAGCATGAGCGAGATCCTAGGACGGGAGGAGAAGCCCTTCGTCGTGGATTTCGAGAAGAACATACGTAGAGCCATGGAGAAGGAGATCCCCGTCGAGGAAGTCTACAGGATGATCGTCCGCGGAGGATACCCGGAATTGTATGAAACCCCGGAGATCGGGACATCCGAGTTCTATTCGGATTATGTGGACACCTACATCGAGAAGGATGTCTCGCTGATCATCAACCTGAAGGACAAGCTGAAATTCAGACAGTTCATGGAGTACCTGGCTTCGATCACCGGTCAGGAACTCGTCTATGACAACATCTCCAATGCCCTTGGCGTAAGCATCCCCACGATCCAATCATGGCTGGGCGTCCTCGTCACGGGCGGCATCGTCCATCTTCTCCAACCCTATTCAGAGGGATCCAATGTCAAACGTGC
>LVVU01000246.1:3011-5595 GCA_006954465.1 Candidatus Methanoprimaticola hominis | reverse complement strand
ATCCGATGACCGGAGGCATCCTCTCGCACGGCAAGGTCGTTCTCGGCCCCATGTCGGGATTCACTTCATTGAGCTACAGAGCATTCATGGAACCCTTCGGCGTCGGAGCATCCGTGACGGAGATGGTCTCCGCCGCAGGCCTCGTCCACAACCCCGAGGGGTCGCTCCGCTTCGTGAAGGCGACCGGCATCGCGCCCACCGGCGTCCAGCTGTTCGGAGGGGATCCCGCCACCATGGCCGAAGGAGCCCTTTCGGCATTGGAATTGGAGCCTCGGACGGCTTTCATCGATATCAACATGGGATGTCCCGTGAAGAAGGTCGTCCGCGTCGGTGCAGGATCCTCGCTGATGGACGACCCGCAGAGATGCAGAGCCGTGGTCAAAGCGGTGAAGGATGCCGTCGATGTCCCCGTGATCGCCAAGATACGTCTCGGCCATGATGATTCGCATATCAATTACGAAGAGATCATCGGGGAGCTCATCGCATCAGACATCGATACGATAACCATCCACTCCCGCACCGTGGAGCAGCAGTACGCAGGGAAGGCGCGTCATGAGATGATAAGGGGGCTGGGGAACGGCATCCCGGTTCCGCTGGTCGTCTCCGGGGACATCTACTCCCTCGGGGATGCGGTCGATGCCATGGAGACGACCTCTGCCGAAGGCGTCATGATCGCAAGAGGAGGGGTCGGGAACCCGTATCTCATCACGCAGATCGCGGAATACATCCGCACGGGGAAGGTTCTTCCGGAACCGTCGATGTCGCAGCAGGCCGCGTGGTGCCTGGAGCTCATGGACATGACCCTGGAGGAGATGGACGGCGAGATCGCCCTCGCCCGCATCAAGAGCCTGGCCCCGAAGTTCCTCTCGGGATGGAGATACAGCAGGGAATACCGCAGGGCGATAACCGACAGGGATGCCGGCATCGACAGCATCAGAGCCCTCCTGGAGAAGGTCCGCGAGGAGATGACGGACGTGCCTTTCCGCTCCTGCGGAGGATGGCCGCGCAACCCTCCTCAAAGACCGGACGGACAGTTATAACCGCGAGCAGCGTTCGGGGTCGCATGGACCTGTTCGAAATCACCCGGAAGGGCATACTCGAGAAGGAGGCGCCGCTGGCGAACCGCATGCGCCCCCGCACCCTCGACGAGGTGGTCGGACAGGAGCATATCATCGGCCCGGACCGCCTCCTATCCAGAGCGATACGCGCCGACCGCATCGGATCCCTCATATTCTACGGCCCCCCGGGAACAGGGAAGACCACCCTCGCACAGGTCATCGCCAACACCACCCATGCCAGATTCGTGCAGATCAACGCGACGACGGCGGGGAAGAAGGACATGGAGGATGCCGTTCAGAAGGCGAAGGACGCCCTCGGCATGGAGGAGCGCAGGACCATCCTGTTCGTCGACGAGATCCATAGGTTCAACAAGGCGCAGCAGGACTTCCTGCTCCCGTTCGTCGAGGACGGGACGGTGACCCTCATCGGGGCCACCACCGAGAATCCGTACTTCGAGGTGAACCGCGCCCTGGTGTCGAGGTCCAGGATCTTCGAGTTGAATCCTCTGAACGCGGACGATCTGGAGAAGCTGCTCCGCAGGGCCCTCGAGGACAAGGAGAGGGGACTCGGCGCTCTGAACGTCTCGGCCGACGACGACGCGATCGCATTCCTCGCCGACATCGCCAACGGGGATGCCCGTGCGGCGCTGAACGCGCTGGAGCTCGGAGCGCTCACCACGAAACCCGGTGACGACGGGAGGGTCGTGATCACCCTCGATGTCGCATCCGAGTGCATACAGAAGCGCGTCCTGAACTACGACCGCGAAGGGGACAACCACTACGACACGATCTCGGCGTTCATCAAGAGCATGCGCGGATCCGACCCGGATGCCGCCGTGTACTACCTGGCCAGGATGCTATACGCCGGCGAGGATGTGAAGTTCATCGCCCGCAGGATAGTGATCTGCGCATCGGAGGACGTGGGCAACGCGGACCCCAACGCCCTGGTCGTAGCGGTCGCCGCGGCGCAGGCGGTGGAGAGGATCGGCATGCCGGAGTCCCAGATCATACTCTCCCAGGCGGCATCCTACGTGGCCTGCGCGCCGAAGAGCAATGCCGCGTACGTCGCGATCTCCGATGCCATGACCTCGGTTAAGAACGAACCGACCGGCGGCATACCTCCGTACCTGAAGGACGCCCATTTCAGCGGAGCGAAGGAGCTCGGCAGAGGCCTGACGTACAAGTATCCCCACGATTTCGACAACCACTACGTCGATCAGCAGTACCTCCCGGACGAGCTCCGCGGCAGGAGATTCTACGTCCCCTCGGACAACGGCTACGAGAAGGGCATCAGGATATGGCTCGAGAGGATCGGGAAGTATCCGAAGAAGGGATGACATCCGACAGGTCTGGAACTGTGCATCCGCCGTGTCGGGGAACATTCTAATATGTCACCTCCCCGATGCACTAGTCGGTTTTTCAGATGAGCGGATGGACGTACAGCAAATCCGGAGTCAATATCGACCAGAAATCCGAGGCGATCAAGGCTCTGGTTGACAAGGTCAGCTACAAGAGGGAAGGCATCG
>LVVU01000246.1:0-2980 GCA_006954465.1 Candidatus Methanoprimaticola hominis | reverse complement strand
CTCATCGACTTCGGCGACAGATACATCACCCTCGCCACCGACGGCGTTGGATCTAAGCTGCTCATCGCCGAGGAGCTCGACAAATGGGACACGGTCGGGATCGACTGCATCGCCATGAACGTCAACGACACCATCTGCGTCAACGCGACGCCCACCTCCTTCGTGGACTACATCGCCATCGACAAGCCTGAACCCCGCATCACCGAGGAGATCGGAATCGGACTCCAGAAAGGGGCCGAGCTCTCGGATATGGAGATAGTCGGTGGGGAGATCGCCGTCCTTCCCGAGATCATCAACGGAGTCGACCTCTCCGGAATGTCGAGAAGGACAGGATCATCACCGGCGAGACCTGCGCCGAGGGCGATCTCATCATCGGACTGAAATCGTCCGGGATCCACTCCAACGGACTGACTCTGGCGAGGAAGGTCCTCGAGGCGAACAACATCGCATTGGAGGATCACGTCAAAGGAGTCAGCAGATCCATCGGGGAGGAGCTCCTCACCCCTACCGAAATCTATGTAAGGCAGGTGCTCGGCATCACCGCGAAGCACGAGGTCCACGGACTCGTGGACATCACAGGCGGCGGTCTCAGGAACATCCTGAGGATGAAGAAGGGCCTGAGATACGTCATCGACGACCCCATCGAGCCCGCACCCGTCTTCAAGGCGCTGCAGGAGATCGGAGAGATCGAGACCCAGGAGATCTACCAGACGCTCAACATGAGCATGGGATTCGCCATGATCGCCCCTGCTGACGAGGCCGAGACCATCGCGTCCGAGAACAGGAACACGAAGATCGTCGGAAGGGTGGAGAAGGGTGCAGGAGTCCTGTACGCGCCCGACGACATCCTGTACGACCACTACTGAAACATCCAGCGGGGTTTTGCCCCGCATTTTCCTTTTATATCGGCATACCGATACAGTTCCATGTCTCCTACGTTGGAAGAGGTGATGCAATCCAAGAGCATCACCAAGTACAGATTGTCAAAGGAGAGCGGCATACCTTGGGCCACCCTATCCGATATCTGCAACGGGAAGACCAACCTGGACAAGTGCGAAGCGGGAACGGTGAGAAGGCTTTCCCAAGCACTGGACATGACCATGGAAGAGATCCTCGACCTGGAGAACTGCGCGATAAGATCAACAGCGGCAGGAAAACCCATAGATCCGGACTACCTGGAGAGGGGCCTTCCGCCACATCTAGACAAGTGCATAAACGACCTAAAGGATGCCGTCAACAGAAAAGAGGAGTTCATAGATACCTACCTCGACGATTTATATGGTTCCATAAACAGTGCATACTGGGATGGAGAGATCTCCGAGGAGCAGGCCAACTACATCCGTGACAAATATCTGGGACTGTGACCGTCATGATAGACTTCACATCGTGCATCCGCGATTACAGCAGGACATACCGCGGTGCATCAGGCAAGAAGATCTGCGTGATCTATGAAGGGGAACGCTATCTTCTCAAGTTCCCCCCGTTGCCTCCTGTACGCCACTGGAACATGAACAGAGAGGAATCCTATCTGAACAGCTGCTTCTCGGAACATGTCTGCTGCAAGGTATTGGGTAGCATCGGCCTGAATGTGCAGAAGACGATGCTGGGAAGCTACACTACCGACAGCGGTGTCACGAAAACCGTCGTGGCATGCAAGGACTTTACAGATGATGAACACACATTAGCATCCTTCATCCAACTGAAGAACTCCTGCATAAACAGCGAATACAGCAATGGAACCGGGACCGAACTCGGTGAAATCCTGGAAGCCATCGGAGAACAGACCTGGATAGATTCAGACGAACTGAGAAGATTCTTCTGGGACATGTTCATCGGTGACACCTTAATCGGGAACTTCGACCGTCACAACGACAACTGGGGATTCCTTCTAGATAGATCGGGAAAAGCCACCATCGCACCGATCTTCGATTGCGGCTCCTGCATGTATCCCCAACTCGAGATCTCGAAATACAGAAGAGTCCTCGATAGTAGAGCCGAAATCGACCTGAGAGTGTTCACCAGACCGCTGTCGGTCATCAAGATCGACAACAAGCGCATCAACTACTTCGATTTCGTATCCTCACTGAGCAACGAGGATTGCAACGATGCCCTCCTGCGCATGTATCCGAGAATCGATATGCCCCGGATCTGCAAGATGATAGAGGGCATGCCGGAGCTCTCCGACATCCAGAAGGAGTTCTACTGCACCATGCTCTGTGAACGCAAGGAGAAGATCCTGGATCGCAGCTATGAGAAGCTGACGGGACGATCATCGCCAGAGCCTCGCATACAACGCGCCGCAGACGGCTCCGAGCGCGGTGCATGTCTCCAGCGAGAATCCGCCGGGGGTGATGTCGAGATTGTACTTCGGGATGGACATCACGTTCTTCGGGACCCCGTGGGGGCCGATCCCGAAAAGAAGCGTTATGCTCTGACCGCGGGAGACCATGTCCACGGTCTCCGACAGGGTGATCTGCTTCTTGGCATCGGGTTTGCATGTGGTAAGCACGATCTCGCCGAGCTGGGGAGGGAATCCCTTGCCGGGATACGGGAAGCATTGGAAGCGGCCGCTCTCGGCCATCTCCATGAAGTTCTTGCCGTGTCCGCCGATGCTCGTGGTCCCTGCGACCCACTCCGCGATCTCCTTGGGCGTGCGGGCGTTCTCGGGGATCGGGAATCCGAACAGCGCCAGACCCATGTCGTAGGCCCTCGCCAGGTCCCCTGCGCGGGCTATGACGCGCCTGTGGGGCTCCCTGAAGTTCTGGTCGTACGAGTTGTAGAGTCCGATCGTTATCCTGCCGCGTCCCATCTCATGTCCTCCTGCGTCCCACGATGGCGTAGAGGTCCCCGTCCATGAAGATATCGTACTGAGGATACTCCTTCTTGATCCGCTCGACCTCCGCGAGGACCTGCGACAGCGTGAGGTCGCTGGTCTTCACGTCGATGAAAATACGGTCAGGTTCCATCGGGACCCCCTATG
>LVVU01000245.1 GCA_006954465.1 Candidatus Methanoprimaticola hominis | reverse complement strand
AAACCATCAATATCATCCCCTCTGAATGGAGGGGGGATTGGAACTACACGATCATGCCGAGGGAATAATCTTGAATTTTATTTTTCTACAGACCCTAACACGTCAGGGCCGCCTGGTTGCAAGCTGGATGTGAACGATCACTTGTACTCGTCGGGACTGCATTCCCTGTGAGGCAGCGCCTTGTAGATCCTCTCGAGGTTCTCCCCGACGATGTTCCCCATGTCTGTGCAGAACAGCGGCTTGGCGTTGTGTTTGTACTTCTGCTCGTCCTCGCGGATCAATCCGTAGTCTATGAGCTTGTTCAGTGTCTGGTATTTCACTCTCATCGATCCGCCGTCCTCATCGACCGCCATCTTCTTCAGTATGCCCGGGTTGCGGTACACGTTCAGCAGGATGAAGGTCGCGAAGCGCTGCTCGATGATCAGCGTGGTTGCGTCCATGGTTGGTCCATATCCCCTTCTCTCTTTATTATATTATCTGATTAGTACAAGTGTAAAAGCCTGCATTTGCAGACTTCCGCACCGATTCTTTCCAATTCTTGCCGTATTCTACGCTTGCAGATTTCAGAGGATATAAATACGATGAGAACACTTGCAGTATTCGGAGGGTGTAAGGCCCTCACACAGCAACGGAGGAAAGGAAATGGTCATGCCCGACGAAAGGAAGACAAGAGAATACAACACCATAGACTACGCAGACACGCCAGCAAGCCAGATGCCCGAGGATTTCGACGCAACCGTACCGTACCTCGACGTCAACACCACCAGCAACCACCAGAGGAAGACCACCCCCGGTCTCGACACCGATAAGGTGTCCTACTCCCCGAGCAAGTCCGACAGGCGCGGATCGGGAGGCAGGGCCACCATGAAGACCTACGGAGCGCAGTTCATGAGATCCATGGACCGCAAGTACATGGAGGGGACCAAGGACAGCGTATGGAGGAGATACAAGAGAATGGACAAGGACATCGATTACCTGTACAGGCTCGGGAAGCTCTCCACCACGTCGCCCGCCAAGTTCACTCCCGAGGACGTCCACAACTTCATCTCCTACAGGATGAGCCTGGACGTCTCCGACTCCGAGATGGTCCACGAGATGGCGGCACTGTCGAACATCTTCACCTTCATCGGCAACGACGCGTACAAGACCGCTCTCGCCAAGTACCCTCACCTGAAGGTCTCGGCCAGCCACAAGAGGCTCCCTTCTCTCGCCCCCGAGGAGATCAGGGCAGTGCTTGAAGCGGCCGAGAAGGTCGATGAGGACGACTGGTCCGGGATGGTCAGGTATGTGACGGTCATATTCGCGATCTGCTCCGGCCTCAGGTCGAAGGAGCTCAGGCTGTGCAACGTCGGAGACATACACATCAACGACGGGACATGGACTGTGGAGGTCCTCCACCCGAAGGGCGAGGGCAAGTACGGCGAGGAGAGGGAAGCGCCCATCCACCCGGACGCGTATCCGTTCCTCACCAGGTACTTCGTCGCGAGGCAGAAGCACGTCAGGGCCATCGGCGCATCCACGAGGGCGCTGTTCCTCGGCACCGTTCCCACGGACGGTTATCTTGCGAGCAACACCACGAGGATGTATGCGGACAGGGTCTCCAAGGACCTCGGCATCGACCTCGATCTCCGCAAGTGCAGACGCACCTACGGTCAGAGGCTCGTGGATGCAGGCGTGGCGATCTCAGTCGTCAGCGTGGTGATGGGCCATCTCAGCACCAGGACCACCGAGCAGCACTACGCACGTGTCAAGCACGCGGTCGCCGTAAAGGAGGTCGCGAAGACCTTCGAGCACATGGAGGACGCTCCCCAGGAGTACAACGACTCCCAGATGCCCAGAGGGTTCGATAGCAGGCGCTCTGCGCCACGGGAGGACCAATGACAACGGCGGATTCCGTAGAATCCTCCACGAAACCACTTAACAACACTGTGAAGACCGGCAGCTTTGCTACGTTTTTCGCGGGAGAATGAGTCTTTATGGCGAGATAGTTCCTCCTCGCCATGAGGGGTGCCAGAAGGGTAAGGTGGCGCCGAGGGAGAGATTCGAACTCCCGAGGATTACTCCAGCGGTTTTCGAGACCGCCGCCATACCGGGCTTGGCTACCTCGGCTTGAGCATCCCGACTGCCTCACGATATTTAGGGATTTCTGGGGATGTTCTGCGGATGCGGCGGTCCGGACCAGTGGATATCGTTATCTTAATGGTCGGTGATGAGCCGTCGTTATGTCGGACATAATCGCCGAGGTCAAGGCCGCCAAGACGGCCTCCATCCAACTCTCATCCGTCCCCACGAAGGTCAAGGATGCCGCCCTGGAGGCCATGGCGGAAGCGCTGGACACCCATAGGTCGGAGATCCTCGAGGCCAATTCGAAGGACCTCTCCAACGGGGAGATGCTGGTGGATGCGGGCGAGATCTCGAAGTCGATGTTCAAGAGGCTCGCGATAGACGATGCCAAGATCGACGGGATGATCGACGGGATACGCGACGTCATCCGTCTGGCCGTCGGCGATGTCATGTCCGAACTCGATCTGGATGATGGGCTCACCCTGTTCCAGATCCGCTGCCCCATCGGGATGCTCGGGGTGATCTTCGAATCGCGCCCCGACGTGGTCCCGCAGATCATGTCCCTGTGCCTGAAATCCGGCAATGGGGTCGCATTCAAAGGAGGTCGTGAAGCCGCCGAATCCATACGGGTGCTGTTCAGGATCCTCAGGGATGCCGCGGCATCCGTCGGTATCCCCGCGGAAGCGTTTGTCCTCATGGAATCGCGCGACGACATCGACAGGATACTCGGTCTCCATGATTACATCGACCTGCTGATCCCTCGCGGATCCAACGAGTTCGTCAGGTACATCCAGGGTCATACCAAGATCCCGGTGCTCGGGCATGCCGCAGGGATATGCCATGTGTACGTGGACGAGAAGGCGGACCTGGACATGGCCTGCGATGTGGTCCTCGACTCCAAGGTCCAGTACCCGGCCGTCTGCAACGCCATGGAGACCCTCCTGGTGGATTCCAAGGTCGCAGAGGAGTTCCTCCCCCGGATGGTCCCGCTGTTCAGGGAGAAGGGCGTGGAGGTCCGCGGAGACGGACGCACGAGGAGCATCGTCGACGCGGTCGCGGCCACGGATGAGGATTGGGACACCGAGTACGGCGATCTCATCGTCTCCGTCCATGTCGTGGATTCCCTGGAGGAGGCTGTCTCGTTCATCAACTCCCACGGATCGCATCACACCGATGCGATCGTCACATCGGACATGTCCCGTGCCGCCAGATTCGTCGCCGGAGTGGATTCCGCGGACGTGTTCGTCAACGCCTCCACCCGCTTCGCCGACGGATACCGCTACGGGAAGGGTGCGGAGGTCGGCATCAGCACCAACAAGATCCATGCCCGCGGACCGGTGGGCATGGAGGGCCTGATGATCTACAAGTACGTCCTCATCGGGAACGGTCAGGTCGTGAAGGACTACGTCGGACCCGGATGCAGGAGGTTCAAGCACGTCCCTTCGAAAGAGGAGTACCCGTTCGGGGGACAGCGATGGACCGCAAGGAGATCCTGAAGGACGCCACCCGCGTGGTCGTGAAGATCGGCTCCTCGTCTATCATGGGCTCCGGATACGCCGTATCCAGGGGATTCATGGATTCGGTGGCCGAGCAGGTATCGAGGCTCAGGGCCGAAGGCAAGGAGGTCCTCATCGTATCCTCCGGAGCGATCGCCATCGGACTCAGATCGATGGGCGTGAAGGCGAAGCCCAAGGAGATCCCCATAAGGCAGGCTGCCGCGTCCGTGGGCCAGAGCATACTGATGAAGGAGTGGAGCGACAGCTTCCGCAACCACGGGATGCTCGTGGCGCAGGTCCTCCTGACAATGGACGATTACTCGATCAGAAGCCAGGCGGTCAATCTCAACAACACCGTCGAGACCATCCTGAAGTGCGGCGTCGTGCCCATCTTCAACGAGAACGATGCGATCAGCGACTATGAGATCAAGTTCGGAGACAACGATACGCTCTCCGCCATCGTGGCCAGCAGGACCGATGCGGATCTGCTCATAATCCTCTCGGACGTCGCCGGACTGTATGACAGCGATCCATCCTCCAATCCCGAAGCCAGGCTCGTCCAGGTCGTCGAGGATATCGATTCCGTCCGTCACATGGCAGGCAAGGCGGTCTCCGGAGTGGGGACCGGCGGAATGAAGACCAAGCTCGACGCGGCGGAGATATGCAGGGATGCCGGGTGCATGATGGTCATAGCGCTCAGCAAGGAGCCCGACGTGGTCTTCAAAGCATCCATGGGCGAGGACATCGGAACGGTTTTCCTGGCCCCATCCGGCATATCGAAGAAGAGGCGTTGGATAAAGTCCGCGCACGCCGTAGGAAAGCTCGTCATAGACGAGGGCGCCAGCAAGGCGGTCCTCGCTCACAGATCTCTTCTCCCTGTGGGCATAAAGGGGATCGAGGGCAGGTTCGATGAGGGCGATGTCGTGGAGATCGTCTGCAACGGCGATGTCGTCGCAAAGGGCATAGTGTCCTATGATTCGGACGAGCTCCTCAGGATCGCCGGCAAGCGCAGCTCCGATATAGGTGCGATCCTCGGCCGCAAGGGTCATGACGATGCCGTCCTGTCGGAGAACATCGCGTTGCTCTGAACTCCGGATCGGATCGTTCGGGCTTGATTCCGATGATTGGAGGTCATTCATGTCCGCCGGATGCAGGATTCTACGAGTCTTCCGACGAGTATATTCATCCATTCGTTCGGTATGGATAGTTCGAACAGCTCTTCTCCATAGATGTCGTTCTTCTTCGAAGGTATCGCGTCGAGATATCCGGACATGGCCATCCGCCGGTATGGGGGCTCATTAGATCTTCTGGCGACATCGTATGGGAACGAATCCACAAGGTCGGATTCGATCGAGTCGCCCTGGATCAACCTTGTGAGGTCCGCACATTTCTCAGCGGTGTTGCTTTCCAAGAGATCCTCCACCAGAGCCTCTCTGTCTATCAAGTCAGGGATCTCTGTGCGTTTCCAAGAGATGAATCTCATCATGTTACGGGGATTGTATATCTCGGTACACCCGAAGCGGTATCCGCCACACCATTTCTTTACGATATCGAGTTTGTCAGAGGATTCGAATGCTTTCAAAGCAGCGCTTACCTCTCCTTCCGTGAATC
>LVVU01000244.1 GCA_006954465.1 Candidatus Methanoprimaticola hominis | reverse complement strand
GACGCCGGCAAGTGCGTCGACTGCGGCGCTTGCATCGACGAGTGCCCCGCCAGCTGCATCAGCGAGTGATGCGGTCCGCCCGAAAGGGCGGCAAACACCCTTTCCCCTTCTTCTCCCCACTATTCCGATACATCTCTACCCGACCCTTGTTCGAAACCACTGATTTCTACATATCTAAATTTATTTAGATACTCCTAAATTACTTATAGTGATACCAACTAGCCCGTTCCGAAGACCGAAAGCGTCTCAGTGATACCATGGACAGAACCGAGGCTATCAACGTCGCATTCCTCGCCGGCGTCGTGATCATCCTCGTCGCCGCGTTCGTCTACGTGAACGTGTGCTACGAGGAGCCCGAGGAGGAAGAGGAATCAGAGGAGACGGGTCGCATCATCGTACCCGATGTCCCTGCATTCGATGCGATCGATGAGAACGCCGGAGAATCGGCGGTCATCGTCGCAACCGTCCCCGACACCCAATTGTGTTGTTGAGGACCCAAACGGCCTTCGGGCCACTTTTTCTTTGCAATCCTACCATTCCGGTAATCATTTCGGTTAAGTACACGACCCATCGATTTCGTGTCATGTCGGAAATCCTCGATAAGAATCTCGACTACGCCAACACCCTGAAGGACGTTCTCAAGCTCAGGGGAGAGCCCGTTGCCGTCAAGCTGATCAAAGAAGGAGAGGAGTATCCCGCCGGATACGAGGAGCCCGTGACTCAGCTCAGCCACTGCCAGGCCGTCTTCAGGGCCAAGAAGGGGGAATCGTTCAAGCTCCCCCTCGCCTGCGAGAACTGCATGGTCGGAGCCTCCGCCCTCAACATGGCGCCCACTCCCGAGAAGGTCGCGACAGGGGACTTCCATGCCGGTATCGGCATGCACGACTCCAAGGGGGCCGTCGCTAAGATGATCGCCGACAGGCTGATCGTACCGTTCAAGACCGTCGGAGAGATCGTCTGCCCCCTGAAGGATGCGGACTTCGTTCCCGATGTGGTCGTCATCGGAGACATCCCCGAGAGGTGCTATTGGGTCGTCCCCCTCTCCACAGCCGAGAAGGGAGGCCGCGCCTCGTTCTCCACCTCGCCTTTCCAGTGCTGCTGCGAGGACGTCGTCGCCGTCCCCATCGCAACGGATGCCCCCAACATCTCCCTCGGATGCTTCGGCTGCAGGAAGAAGACCGACATGGCCGCGGACGAGATGGCGGTCGGGATCCCCTACCGCATGATCCCGGGCTTCGCGGACCATCTGAAGAGGTACGCCGAGACCGTCATGATCAAAGCGAAGCGCGATTGAGCCGGAATCTTACGAGTTCGAGATTTGGTAATACCAAATATACCGCATACTGTCAAAGGGTATGCATCCAGCAACGTCCATATAAACCCTTTAAATACTTTGACTTGGGGCGGAACTGCGCCCCGGCGGATTCCGGCCTCTTCTTTTCAGACGTCTGGCACGCCGAACATCCATGGAAAAACCACATTCGTCCTATCGTTTTATATCAAGAGAAGGGCTTCCCGTGCTTGCAAGGGGTAAGCGGTCCCGAGAGGGGCCGTCTATAGAACAAGGAGGTATGAAATGCCAAAATACGAGGACGTAGTCGACTTGTATGACGACAACGGCAAGCGCATCGCGAAAGATGTGCCGCTCGAAGCCATCAGTCCGCTGCGCAACAACGCGATCAAGAAGATCGTGTCCCTGACCAAGAGGACGTGCGCCGTCAGCCTGGCCGGCATTGAGAAAGCTCTCAAGACCGGAAGCATGACCGGCGGAGGCGTAATCATCCAGGGAAAAGAGATCGACATCCCGCTCGTCGAGAATGCCGACAAACTCGCGAAGGTCATCGAGGACACCCTCAGGGTCTACGACGACGACGGAACCGTTGTCAAGGTCAAGACCGGAGGAAAGAACCTCGTCGCCGTCGTTCCCGAAGTCAGGATGGAGGCCGGAGTCGAGTACACCACCGGATTCACCAACGTCGCTGCAGCCACCACCGAGGCTATCATCGACATGTTCGACATCCCCATGTACAAGGCAAACATGGTCAAGGCCGCCGTTTGGGGCAGATACCCCCAGACCATCACATTCCAGGGCGCCAACGTCAAGTCCATCCTCGAGGTTCCCCAGAACAACGAGGGTGCCGGATTCGCTCTCAGGAACATCATGGCCAACCACGTCGTCGCTCTCGTCAACAGGAACGCCATGCAGGGAACCGCTCTCTCCGCCATCTACGAGCAGTGCGGATCCTTCGAGATGGGCGACCTCATCGGCAACTTCGAAAGGGGCGGCCTCCTGAGCCTCGCATACCAGGGACTCAACGCCAACAACATGCTGTACTCCATCGTCAAGAAGAACGGAAAAACCGGAACCGTCGGAACCGTTATCGAGTCCCTCATGGACAGGGCCCTCGAGGACGGAGTCATCCGCGTGAAGGAGACCCTGCCTTCTGGATACAAGGTCTACACCACCGACGACCTCCCCTTGTGGAACGCTTACGCCGCCACCGGAATGGTCGCCGCCGTCATGGTCAACGTCGGAGCCGCCAGGGCCGCCCAGGGTGTCCCCGGTACCATCCTGTACTACAACGATCTGCTCGAGCACGAGTCCGGTCTCCCCGGTGTCGACTACGGTCGCGCGGAGGGTGTCGGAGTCGGTATGTCCTTCTTCTCCCCCTCC
>LVVU01000243.1 GCA_006954465.1 Candidatus Methanoprimaticola hominis | reverse complement strand
ATCGACGGCGTTCTTGACCGCTCTGATCATGTCGGGGGACACCGGTGTGTCGGCTCCGGATCCGGCCTCGAAGTAGACGAGATCCATTCCGAGCATCTGAGTCGTCAGGGCGTACGCCACGGCGGTCTTCAGGTCGTCCTTCTTGACGGGTATGGCCTTGCCGACCTCTCCGACCTTCATACCGGGCTCGACGATGACGTATCCCATGGGGATGGTCTCGATCCCGAGCTTCTTGACGATGGGGGCGGCATAGACCTGTGCACCGATGACGAATCTGAGGTCGGTGCTGTTCAGCATGCTCATGTAGAGAAGCGCATCGATGTCCGTGGAGAGCGCCTCGGCGCTTCCGGGGAAGAGGATGACCATGAGGCCGGTGGCCTCCTTGATCGCTTTGGCTGTAGCGGAGAGATTCTCCGAGGTGACGCCGGTCGATCCGCCGATGAGAACGGCGTCCGATCCCGCGGCGAGCATCTTCTTGGCAATCTCTGCCGCCTTTTCGGGGGACTGCTTGTCCGGATCGATGAGGGCCATATGCAATGTGCCTCTCTCGGCCATCATATCGCGGAGATTCTGCATAACGGTCATGCAATCACGTCATATCTCGCGGCGTCCGGGACAATGGTCGCCTCGCCACCGCTATTGTCCCTCATCCATGTTGGCTCTATACAAAAATATAGCGTCGGAGCGACCGGAGCCCCCCCTCTTTATAGGCGTCAGGTCGATTACAGGTGCATGGCTGGGAGAACATGGTATGTGACGACGGACTCGGCGGAGGCCGTGGAGGCATCCGAGGACGAGGTCCTGAACCATCTAGAGCATGTAAGGGACGGATCCAGCGAGTTCGCGGTCATCGAGCCCGAGCCCGAATCGGAGAACGATTTCTTCCAGACATCCACCTGGACCGAGGGGGTCGTGCTCGGCAAGAGCTATGTCGCGGAGATCAGGATGCCTTCGGTCATGAACTCGACGCCCTTGTCCATGGACACGGTGATCGCGTCAGCAGGGATCGCCTTCGCCTGTATATCGCCGGAGCGCCATGCAGAGACGCAGGCATCCTGGATGAACACCTCGGAATCCTCCGAGAACGACAGGTAGTCGCCCTTGGATGCCTCCATGGAGACCCATGCGTTCTTCGTGGTCCAGACGGAACCGGACTGCGTGTAGGTCTTCATCGGGATGTATCCGTCGTAGGATGCGGCGGACGAGGCATCGATGGAGATGGCTCCGAAGTCGTAGATCCCGGTGACGAAGCTCTTCCATGAGGGGGAGAGCTCCCTGACCTCCTGGATGTACAGGTCCCCGTCGAGGGATATCGTGTACGAGCCGTCGGCGTTCCTGCCTTCCCCGATCTTGTAGAACGCGGTCAGCGGAACCGCTATCCCGCGGTCGACGACGCCGGCGACGCATTCGGACGATACGGTGAACGTCACGGTGGAGTCGGTCCTGACGACGAAGGGCGTGCTCATCGCCTCTCCGTTCACGTCGTAGAGGGTTATGTCCGAGGACGGATCCACGTTGATCAGATACGACTCGGCGCTTGCGATGTTCTGATCCCCATTGCCTCCCATGGCGAGAGCGAGGATGACGACCGCGAACACGACCATGGCCACTCCGGTGATGTAACGGACGGTCCTGATGGGTCTGCCGTCGGCCTTGGCGCTCCTGTTGCGCAGGGCGTCGCGGACGGACGAGGTCCTCTTCTTGGTCGGAACGGGACTGGCTAGCGCCTCCGCCTCGGCGGCAGCGGCGGGGTTCATGCTCAGGGACGGGTAGATCTCCTTGAATGAGACCTTCATGTCCTCGGGGGTCTCCTCGGAGACCCTGACGAATATTCCCGACGAGGCCATCTCCAGACCCTGGTGCGCCATTCCTTTCACGAAGGTCATGGCTGGCGCCATCTGGACATTCTCCTTGCCGGCGATGCCGATGGTCAGCGGATACACGGACACGACGCTCAGGGACAGTCCGACCACCTTGGCGATGTCGGACATCTTGCCGAAGTAGGCGTCGAAGTTCTTGGGTCCGTCCTGTCCGGCGGCCCTCATGTACTTGGCGCCGAGGACGACCATCATGTAATCGGTATCGAAGCCGAGCTCCTTGAGCGAGGCGAGCAGGTAGAGCATGTAGCCCTCCATGAACCTGCCCTCCTTGGAAGCGGATCTGATCGCATCCCTGGTGGGGGTGGGGTCCTTGCTGACCCTGCGGACCCTCTTCATGAGGATGGAGCAGCTCAGGCCGTAGTAGAGCGCGCCCGATTCGGAATAGAACACGGAGACCACGCCCTCCTCCACCATCCTGAGCAGGTTGGTGGTGACGGTGGACCTGGGCATATCGACCGCGTTCACGACATCGGTGACGCACAGGGGCCTCTCGTAGATCGCGTCGATGAGACGCGTCTGTATGTCGTTCATGATGAGGGCCACGCCTCCGTCGATCTCGACGACCATGAACTTCTCGGGCTCCGCCATCTGGGGGAGCGAGGTGTTGACGTAGGGCTCCGGCTCGGGATCCGCCCTGTCGTAGACGACCTTGAAACGGGTGACCTCCTCGTTGCTGAAGTCCTCCATCGTCTTCACGGCGAGGGTCCTGCCCGTGGCGTTCTCCATCATGTACATGACGAAGAGGGACAGCATGTCCATCTTGGTGGTCATGGAGCGATCCCCTTCGAAGACGATGGTGG
>LVVU01000242.1 GCA_006954465.1 Candidatus Methanoprimaticola hominis | reverse complement strand
CGTCGAATCCGTAGTCCTGAGCCTTGATGAACGAGGAATCGAACATCATCGGCTTCCCGAGCTCCGACTGCCTCCTGTCGGCCACATAGGGCTTCTCGGCCTTCGCGGCGAGCTCCCTCTCCTCGTCGAGGATCCCTCCGCGCTGCATGGCGGCCAGCTTCTCTGCCGCCTGTCCGGCGTCCTTGGGCATGAGCCTCTTGTCGAGGATCCTGCCGCTCTTCTCGTCCACGAGGAACGTGCCGAACCATTTGGTGACTATCACTGCCATATCATTCAACCCCCAGCTTCCTCAGTTCATCGGCGGGCAGGTCCTCCGCACCGCCGCACATCATCTGCAGGCGGGCTTGGAACTCCAGCTCCTCCATCCTGTCGTACGCCTCCTCGAGCGTCGCACCCTGGGTCAGGGCGCCGTGGCGGGCCATCAGCATGACCGCGGAGCCGTGATGGGATGCCACCGCATCGACCAGCTCATCCGTTCCCGGAGTGATGTAAGGGATGGTGGGGACCCTCCCCAGCAGGAGAGCTCCTTCGGGTGTCAGATTGCATCTGAGCTCCTCATTCCTGAGAGTGAGGGCGATGCAGTTCAGAGGGTGGCAGTGGATCACCGCGTTCGTGTCGGGATTCGACCTGTACAGCGCGAGGTGGAATCTCGTCTCGATGGATGGCTTCCCGCCCGAGACGACGGTGCCGTCCAATGCGACCTTCACGAGGTTCTCCGGCTTCAGCAATCCCTTGTTCCTTCCGGAAGGGGTTATGAGCACGCCGTCGTCCACGCGGACGCTCATGTTGCCTCCGGCGGATACGGTGAGGTTCCTGTCGTAGAGCCTGGCACAGGTCTCCACGAGGGCTATGCGCGCCTCCTTCTCGTCCATCTCAGTCCCTCATGACGCCGATCTCGTCGGGCCTGAGGATGCCCTTTTCGGTGATGAATCCGGTGACCAGGTCCGCCGGCGTGACGTCGAAGGCGGGATTGAGCGCCTGCGAGCCTTCAGGTGCGATCCTGATGCCTGCGATAGTGTTGACCTCGTCCTGGGACCTCTGCTCGATGACGATCTCCTTGCCGGATCCCATGTTCAGATCGAACGTCGATACAGGGGCTGCGACGTAGAATGGGATGCCGAAGTGCTTGGCGGCGATCGCCTTGTCGAAGGTCCCGATCTTGTTGGCGAAGTCCCCGTTGGAGGCGATCCTGTCGGCTCCGGTGATGATGAAGTCGACACCCTGGCTCATGTAGTATGCCGAGGCTCCGTCGGGGATGATCCTGTGATCGATGTCCTCCTGTCCCAGCTCCCAGGCGGTGAGCTGCATCCCCTGGAGGCGGGGACGGGTCTCAGACACGTAGACGAAGAAGTCCTTCCCCGCGTCATGCGCGGCCCTCATGGGGGCGAGGGCGGTGCCGTAGTCGACGGTGGCCAGCGCGCCCGCGTTGCAGTGGGTCATCAGCTTCATGCCGTTGTCGATGAGCTCCGCTCCGTACTTCCCGATGAGTCTGCACTTGTCCACGGTGGCCTGGGCGTAGGCTTCGGCGGCCTTCACGGGGTCCTCTCCGCGGGACAGGCTATCGGCCATCCAGTCGACTGCGTGGAAGAGGTCGTACGCGGTGGGTCTGGCCGATTTGATGTAGGATGCGGCTTTATCCATGTCGCATCCGTTGATCGCTGCGAGGCACATGGCGTACGCCGCGGTGGCTCCGATGGAAGGGGCTCCGCGGGTGGTCATGTTCCTGATAGCCTCCGCCACATCCTTGTAATCCGAGAAGCGGACGATGACGAGCTTAGCCGGAAGCTCGCGCTGGTCGATCATCACGACCTCGCGCCCCTCGAACCAGACCGCCTTGATGTCCTTCCTGACTCCGTCGACTAATGCTTTCATGATGGGTCCTTGTCATGCAAGGGGATGTAAAATAGATGTTCCCTTCCGGAACTCTCCAGAGACGATGCCGAACGGATGCATCGGCATCCCCAGACGGTATGCTGGCAGCACCGTTGGGTCGAGGGAGATGTTATTAACGGAAACCCGCATGACACTATGTTAACATGACCGACGGCCCCTTAACCAATTTCGAATTGTATTACACCGGAAACGGATTGGTTCAGGTGTCAAACGATGTCAGGAGGCAGATCCTCCACGAGCTCGAGGAGAGGAATCTGTCCCTCACCGAACTCTCGAAGATCACAGGCAAGGCGCAGTCCACCCTCTCCGTCCATCTCGACAAGATGATCAGCGAGGGTCTGATAACGGTCCACGACGATCCCGAGGACAGCAGGAGGAAGGTCTACTCCCTCGTGTCCGTCATGCTCGCATACTCCAAGCAGCCCTCCGACGAAGCCATGACCATGGCCATGAAGGTTCTCTCCGAGGTGGCCGACGATCCCGTCAAGACGCGCAACGCCCTTGCGAGATTCATATTCCTCGGATTCGACGGCATGGGCCTCTCGGTCGGTCCGATGGCGACGATCCTCGGTTCCATCCATGCCATGGCATTGGGCGGCTCCCTCACAGGCAAGAACATCGAGGATACGGTGGCGAACGCCAGGGATTACTACAAGCGCATGGGATTCGGCGAGGCCAGCGTCTATTCGCTCAACCCGCCGTCCATCATCGTCAAGGACGACCTCTCGTTCACGGAGGATTCGGCCAAGTCCCTGGGGCATTACGCCACGGGATTCTTCTGCAAGAT
>LVVU01000241.1:3730-6758 GCA_006954465.1 Candidatus Methanoprimaticola hominis | reverse complement strand
CTTCTGTCAGCTTCGCCTCGGGGGCGATGCTGACCACGGATGCCTTCGTGGTCTCGGCGATGTCCTGCTTGGCGGATTCCAGCTTCGTCGCGTCGGCTCCGACGAGCTCGATCATGGCGAGGGGCGCGTTCAGCGGGATCTTCTTCTCGGACTTCCAGGTGCGGATGCCTGCGAGGACGTCCTTGAGGGCCTCTCCGGCCTTCTCCGCCTCGGGATCGTCGAGGACGGGCTCGGGCCATGCGGTGAGGTGGATGCTCCTGATGCCCTCGGTGTCCTTGAAGAGGCTCTGGTAGACCTCCTCGGTGACGTGGGGCATGAACGGGGCGAGCATCTTCAGGCTTCCGAGGAGGACGGTGTACATGGTGTACCTGACGGCATCGTCGGTCCTTCCCTTGATCATCTCGATGTAGTTGTCGGCGAGCTCGTGCCAGATGAATCCCTCGACCTCCCTCATGGCCTTGTCGAACTGGTAGTTCTCGAAGCAGTCGGTGACCGTCCTGACAGCGGACGAGTATCTGGACAGGATCCATCTGTCGGATGTCCTGAGGGTTGCGGGCATCTCCTTCGGAGCGTTCTCGATGTACCTTCCGGCGAACTGTCCGATGTTGAACACCTTGATGCACAGCTTCTTCCCGCGGATGACGTCCTTCTCGCGGAAGGCGTGGTCGATACCGAGGGAGCAGGTGGCGGCGTAGTAGCGCAGCGCGTCGGCTCCGTAGTTCTCCAGGATGGGTATGGGGTCGATGACGTTCCCGATGGACGAGTGCATGGGGGTTCCGTCGGGGGCCATGATGAACCCGTGGATCATGATGTCCTTCCAGGGGATGCTCTGCTTGATCTGCTCCGCCCTGAGGATGGAGTAGAACGCCCAGGTCCTGATGATGTCGTGGGACTGGGGCCTCATGGACATGGGGAAGAGCTTCTTGTGGAGCTCCGGGTCCCTGCCCCAGAACGTGTTGTAGAGCGATGATCCGGAGGAGTCCATCCACGTGTCGAAGACATCGGTGCATCCTATGAGCTTCCCACCGCACTTGGGGCACTTCTCCACGGGGGGAGCGTCCAGGGTCGGGTCGCAGTAGCACATCTCCTCGGTCGCGCACACGGCCTCGCCGCAGTCCTCGCACTCCCATACGGGGATGGGGGTGGCGAAGATCCTCTGCCTGCTCAGGACCCAGTCCCACTCCAGGGAGTTGGTCCAGTCCTTGAGCCTGGTCTTCATGAACTCGGGGTGCCATTCGATCTCGTCGGCCCTTTCCAGGATCTTCTCCCTGAAGTCCAGGGTCTTGAGGAACCACTGGGGGACCTGGAGGTACTCGATGGGCGCGTGGCATCTCCAGCAGACGGAGACCTGCTGGGGGTTGTCCTTCTGCTCCACGAGGTTCCCGGCGTCCTTCAGATCGTTGATGGCCGCCTCGCGGGCATCCGCGACCTTCATGCCGGCGTACTTCCCGGCGAGTTCGGTCATCCTGCCCTGCTCGTCGATGCCCTTCTCGAGGGGGAAGTGGTACTTCATGACCCATTCGAGGTCGTCCTTGTCCCCGATGGTGCAGATCATGACGAATCCGGTCCCGTACTCCATCTGGACCTTGGGGTCGGAGATGACCTTCACCCTCTTGCCGAACAGAGGGGTGATGAGCTCCTTCCCGACGAGGTCCGCCTTGGCCTTGTCGTAGGGGTGGACGGCCACGGCCTGGCAGGTGCACAGGAGCTCCGGCCTGGTTGTGGCGATGAGGACGTAATCCTCCGGCTTCCCGTCGGCGATCTGGAATTTGATGAAGTTGAGCTTGTTGACGTTGTCCTTGTACTCCACCTCGGCATCCGCCAGGGCGGTCATGCATCCGGGGCACCAGTTGACGGGGTAGTTCGCCTTGTAGACGAGTCCTCTCTTGAACAGCTCCACGAAGGAGAGCTGGGTGACGCGCCTGTAGTAGGGGGCGTCGGTCTGGTAGTAGATGCTGGGGTCCATGCTCTCCCCCAGGATCTCGAAGTGGTGGGTCATCTCCTCGATGAACCCGTTGGCGTACTCCTCGCAGAGCCTCCTGTACTCCTGGCGGGGGGTGTCGAGCTTGGTGATGTGGTGCTTCTTCTCGACCTTGACCTCGATCGGCGTTCCGTTGACGTCGAAGCACAGGGGGAAGAACACGTTGTGCCCCGTCATCCTCTTGTAGCGGGCGACGAAGTCGATGAGGGAGTATCCGGTGGCGTGTCCAAGGTGGAGCGGGCCGGATGTGTATCTCGGAGGGTTGTCGATGCTGAAGACCGGTTTGTCGGAAGCGGGGTCGAAGCGGTAGACCTCGCCGGTCTTCCACATCTCCTCCCAGTGCTTCTCGATTGAAGCAGCGTCGTACTGTGCCATGGCTAACGGGGATGCGTAGTCGGGTGTACTATAAATAGTCCTTTTTTAGCGGGTGCGCGCGTCGTCAGGACTCCCGTACCCGGCCTTCAGGCGGTCGATGCCGCTCGGGTCGAATACGGGCATCTCGTAACGGTCGATGGAGTCGAGGAAGGATGCGGCGAAGAGGGGGTAGTGTTTTATCCCCTTGTCGTCCTCGAAGCAGTTCCGGGTCTCGAACATGATGCCTTCAAGGCCCAGGTCCCCGACCGCCCTGTTCAGGGACGGGCACGACCTGCCCTTCCCCGGTACGACCCTGNNNCAGATTTTACCGTTCGTAGGCATCACGAAATCGAACCCCGTCCTGCCCTTCGGGTCCTGGTAGAAGTACAGCTCGCGTCCCTGTGCCACCAGGGCCTGGGCTATCGCGTTCTCGGCGATGGCACCGTAGTTCACGCCGACGTTACCCATCACGACCTCGCCGACCAGCTCCGGTTCGTACAGATCCATCAGGATCCCTGTGTCCAGCATGTACAGCTTGAACATGTTGCCGCGGGTGCGTTCCTTCAGGGGCATATGCATCTCCGACACTCTGCGGCAGGTCAGGGTAACATCGGCCATGGATAGCCATTCCAGCGCAGGCGCGTACCAGTCGTACCCGTCGTAGTAACCCTTCCCCGATCCCTCACCCTTTCC
>LVVU01000241.1:469-3676 GCA_006954465.1 Candidatus Methanoprimaticola hominis | reverse complement strand
CGAAGCAGGATTCCACCTCGGCTCTCAGCTTCATGTCGTCGATATGCTTCCGGATGTCGTCCTTGTATCCCTCCACTATCATCGACTGGGCGTTGCGGACGGGTCCGAACTGCTTCGATTCCACGAACGACCTGACGGCATTGGGCATCCCTCCGACCGCGATGTACCACCTGTAGTACCCGCTGAACGTATCGAACAGGGATTCGTCGATGGGCGTGCATGCGGAGATCGATGTCCTCACGACATCGATCGCGGCCTGAGGCACTCCGAGCGCCCATAGGAACTCCTCGAAGTCCATCGGCCGCATATCGACGGATTCCACGTATCCGGTCGGAGGGAGCCTGACACTCCTCATCTTCAGTCCCAGAAGAGATCCGGATGCGATGACCCTGTACCTCTTGTCCGTTGCGAAGGACTTCAGAGCCGTACGGGCGTTGGGGCATTCCTGGATCTCGTCGAGGAAGATCAGCGTCCTGTCGGGGATGAATTCGAATCCGGTGTGGATGGCGGAGAGGCCGAGGATGATCGCGTCCACGGTCAGATCCCCGTCGAACACCTCCCTGGACCTCGAATCCTTGGACAGGTCGATCTTCAGATGGTGGATGCGGTTCAGATCGCAGTACATCTCCACCGCATACGTCTTCCCGACCTGCCTGGCTCCGCGGATCATCAGTGCGGATCTGTATTCCGAGCGGTACCATCCGTCGATGACGTCCAGGATCTTGCGGCGCATGAATCGTGATGGCTCTGATTATAAATCTAGTTTTCGACGGTTTTCAAAGGACAT
Organism: Candidatus Methanoprimaticola hominis; assembly: GCA_006954465.1. Taxonomy (GTDB): domain Archaea; phylum Thermoplasmatota; class Thermoplasmata; order Methanomassiliicoccales; family Methanomethylophilaceae; genus Methanoprimaticola; species Methanoprimaticola hominis. The sequence continues at coordinate 2,889 of LVVU01000241.1, read as the reverse complement.
TTTTCCTAGTTTTTTACACTTTTCAATCCCGATTCCATCTAGTTTTACGCACTATTTCAGCCCTGGAAAATCCAGTTTCCGACACTTCCGGTCGGAGAGCGCATCATCGCACGGGAACGATCCGTATCGCTGCCGGTTCGGATCCCCCGCGGTTCCTCCAACAACCATTTTAAAGCTAGCAAACGTCGAATCACTCATGTTGTTCGATAAGCTCGCGGAGGGGATCATCTGCCACCACAAGGCCATCCTGGCCCTGTGGGTGGTGATCCTCGTCTGCGCGGTCCCTCTGGCTCTCAAGGCCGGCAGCGTCATGTACTATGACACCAGCGACATGGCCGGAGAGGATTCGGAGTCCGTCAAGGGACTCCAGATCATAAACGATTACTTCCCGCAGTCGTCGACGGAGGCGACGTCGATGCCGCTGCTGGTGATGTATTACGAGGACGATACCGGACTGACCGATGCCGGATCGTTCGTCGGATATCTCAATAAGAGGATATCCAAGTACGTGGACGATTCCGGGAATCCGAAGCTCACAGGCATAATCCCCATGGATCCCCAGTCGAAGGACGACGGCACGGGCATACTCATGGCCGGCATCGTCTATGCACCCTCGGACATCGACATCTCCGCCGACACCCCCAATCTGAGGGACTTCATCGGCGGCTGTCTCAAGGACTACGTCGAGAACAACGGCGACGTGGGATTCGAGCAGTACGTCACCGGTTCCCAGGCGATCGGATACGATGCGGAGGTCGGCTCCGCCCAGGACCTCCAGAGGATCGATCCGTTCACCGTCCTGCTGATCCTGGTCCTGGTGGGCCTGTTCTTCAGGTCCTTCATCACCTCGGCCACGCCCCCGATCACCATCGGAGTGGCCTTCGCGGTCGTCCTGGCGCTGATCTACGGCATAGGGCAGGTCCTCAACGTGTTCTTCATCACGGAGATGATGCTGCTGGTGTCCATGATGGGCGCCGGATGCGACTACTGCATCTTCATCATCGCCCGCTACAGGGAGGAGCTCCGCTCCGGCAAGGACCATCACGCTGCTCTGCATGAGGCGATCAAGTGGGCCGGCGAGTCCATCTCGATCTCCGGAGCATCCGTCATCATCGGATTCGGAGCGATGTTCATCTGCTCCTTCAGCATGGTCTCGACGATGGGCATATGCCTCGCGCTGGGCATCATCGTGGCCCTCCTCGCCGCTCTTACGTTGATCCCGTCGATCCTCGCGGTCGTCGGGGACAGGATATTCTGGCCCTCCACCATGGAGAGGATGGAGAGGAAGGGGCTGGACGGCAGGGGATGGCACGCTAGGTGCGGGAGGATCGGACACGCCTATTTCGAGAGGTCGTCCAGGTTCTCGCTGAAGCATGCGAAGGCGATCCTCATCGTGACCGTCCTGGTCTCCGTCCCCGCGGCATACGTCGCGATGACGTCGGAGACCTCCTACGACATGATCAGCTCCATGGAGAACGGGGATTCCGGGAAGGGGATGGAGCTCATCGGAGAGTACGCCGACCAGGGCATGGTCATGCCCGATTACGCCGTGATGAAGCTGAACGAATCCATCGCGAACATCACCGTCACGGGTTACAACACCGGATACGGGATGTACGAAGGGACGCTGGAATGGACCGACGAATGGTCCAAGGAGGATGGCATAGCGGATAAGATCCATAAGCTGTGCGACAGCATAATCGAGGAGGACGGAGGTGCGGATGGGAACATCTCCTACGCCTACGGTCCGTTCATGTGGAGCAGGGCCGTCGCAGATGCGATGGCATCTGGAACCACTGATCCGAAGGCGATCCTGGCGATGGCCGCCGGCTCCGCCCACGGAACCACCGCCCAGTACGTCGGATACGCGGTGAGGGCGACCAGGCGTACATGGGAGGCGGTGCCACCGAGGAGGAGGCGATGTGGGGCGTCATAAAGAACGGGGCTCCATCCATCGATTTCATCGCCAACTGCAACGGAACGATCATCGGAGGAGAGTACGCCGAAGGCGGGAAGATGGTCGTCGATCCCACGGTTACCAAGGGTGCGAACTACATCTGCCTCACCGTGGCGACCCACGAGGCAGCCATGTCCACCAGGTCCATGGAGTCCATCGATTCCATGACATCCGCACTGAACGCGTTCGAGAAGGAGAACCCGGAGTTGGTGGAGGATGTATGGATCACCGGCGGCGCGGCGGTCATGTACGAGGTGTCGAAGATCATCGGCGACGAGTTCATCAAGATCGAGATCCTGGTGGTCGTCCTGATCATCCTGATGCTGTTCCTCGTCATGAAGTCGTACACCATCCCGTTCAGGTCGGTGGCGACCATCCTGATGAGCATCTGCTGGACCCTGGCGATGACCCATCTGGTGTTCACCGTGATCCTCGGATGGGAGGTCATGTGGCTGATCCCGCT
>LVVU01000241.1:0-436 GCA_006954465.1 Candidatus Methanoprimaticola hominis | reverse complement strand
TACGACATCCTGCTGACCACCCGCATACGCGAGAACGTGACGGACAAGGGCCTGTCGAACGACGAGGCGATCCATCAGGCCGTGGTTCACTCGGGATCGGTCATCACCATCTGCGGACTCATCATGGGAGGGGCGTTCGGCACGCTGATGCTCTCGAACATGGTCATGATGCAGCAGTTCGGATTCGCGCTGTGCTTCGCCATCCTGGTTGATGCGCTGATAGTCAGGACGTACATCGTCCCGGCCGTGATGCATCTGCTCGGCGACTGGAACTGGAAGGGGCCGAGGTTCCTCCAGGGGAAGGGGGCCGGGGCCGCTTCGGAAGAGGGGCGGTGAATAAACCGGGGGCGGGAGCCCCCTTTCCACAAACAAAGTACAAGCTAGGTGACATGCGAGTTGGTGGATTCCGAGTAATAGCTATTACAAACATTACAGA
>LVVU01000240.1 GCA_006954465.1 Candidatus Methanoprimaticola hominis | reverse complement strand
AGACCCTCCCCAAGACCATAGATCTCGACGGGCTGGAGGCGACCATACGCGAGTATCCGGTGTCGACGGTCGAGGATGCGATCATCGCCGCCGTCCGTGCGGAGCGCGATGGAGCGCTCGGAGTGGTCTGCGCTCCGATCGTGGCGCCCACGATCGAGAGGATCCTCACGATCCCCGTGTCCCGTGTGATCCCCTCCAACAGCGTCATAAAGGCGGTCGACAGGCTGAAGGACCTCATCTGAGGGGTTCCCCCTGCTGTTCGGGGGAGCATCCGTCGGATGCTTCGACGGATGAACTCTTCACCCCTCAAAAATTTAAATGCTAGCTTAACTTTACACGGAATAGGGAGGCAGGAAGCTGTTCGAACTGCAGGTCGTTAGCAATACGCCCATGTCGGGTGTGGACGACGTCAACGTCGTCGCGGAGACCCTACTGGTCCAGATTGGTTATCTGCCGAAGGGGTACGACCCCAAAACGGACGTCATCACCGTCCGCGAGAGCGTTCCGTACAGGCTGTTCATGGAGTATCTCATGGCCTATCCGTCGAAGGCGTGGACCGTCGAGGAGCTGGCCGTCCTGCTCGGAACGACCAAGCCCACGATCTACCGTCACATCAACAAGCTGAAGTCCATGGATCTCCTCGAGGCTATGGATGTCGAGTACGACGGGCAGAGCCGCAAGGGCTACCGCATAAGGTTCGGCGATCTCTCGAAGGCCTGGAGCTTCACCGAGGCCAATGTGAGCATGGCCATGGAGAACTACCGCAAGACCATCGCCCACTTCCAGGAACTGATGACTCAGAGGTGATTTCATGGCAGATGAGTGTGCAATCGTCAAAGGTGCGAGATTCAAGGTCGCGTTCTGCGTAGGGAAGGAGGTCCGCGAGACGGAGGGATGCTACATAGGCATGGCTGCCATGGGCACCGAGACCGCTCTCGTCTTCGAGACGTCAGAGGGGATCTCGTTCATCAACTGCTCCGATATCTCGGCCATGGTGCAGACCTGCGCCGCGCCCGAGGAACCCAGGAAGAAGTCCGACGACAGGGCTCTGTATGGCTGATCAGATCGATCTCCTGTCCGCGGACCTCATCGCCGCGGTCAAAACCGGTGCCGTGAAGGACCGGGATTCCCTGCAGAATCTCAAGCTGAAGCTTTGCAAGAGGTACGGATTGGACGGGGTCCCGCCCAACTCCGATGTCCTGGCGAGAGTAGATCCCGCCGACAGGGACCTTCTGCTCCCATTTCTGATCAAGAAGCCGTCCCGCACCGTCAGCGGCGTGGCCGCCGTGGCGGTGATGACCTCTCCGCACGACTGCCCCCACGGCAAGTGCTCGTACTGCCCCGGAGGCGTCTCCAACGATTCCGCCCAATCCTATACAGGGAAGGAGCCCGCCGCCCGCAGGGCAGCCAGGAACAGGTTCGATCCATGGCAGCAGGTCACCGACCGCGTGACCCAGCTGGAGGAGATAGGGCACAACACCGACAAGATCGACCTGATCATCATGGGCGGCACGTTCACCAGCCGCGATCCGGGATACCAGGAATGGTTCGTCAAGAGATGCTTCGACGCTCTGAACGGGATCGATTCGGATACCCTGGAGGAGGCTCAGGACAGGAACCGCACCGCATCGAGGAGATGCGTCGGGATGACCGTCGAGACCCGTCCCGATGTGTTCACCCCGGAGCAGATCGAGCGCGCGATGCGCCTCGGAGCGACCAGGGTGGAGCTGGGGGTGCAGATCCTCGACGATAACATCCTGAAGGGCGTCGAGAGGGGTCACGGCACCGCCGAGGTGCGCAGATGCACCAAGGACTGCAGGGACAGGGGCCTGAAGGTCTGCTATCACATCATGCCCGGTCTTCCCGGATCCGATCCGGAGCACGATCTCGAGTGCTTCCGCAAGGTGTTCGACGATCCCGCATACCGTCCGGACATGCTGAAGTTCTACACCCTGCTCGTAGTGGCCGGCACGGGCGTCTACGATATGTGGGAGAGGGGCGAGTACACGCCTTACGACGAGAGCATCGCGATCCGTCTCCTCGCCGAGATGAAGGCCATCGTCCCCGAATACGTGCGCATCCAGAGGATACAGAGGGACATCCCTGCGACGGAGATCGTGGCGGGGATCACCAAGAGCAACATCCGTCAGGAGGTCGCTTCGTACATGAAGGCCCACGGCACCGCCTGCAGATGCATACGCTGCCGCGAAGCGGGACGCGTCGATACCGACCTGGATCCGGATTCGGTGGAGATGAAGGACCTGGTCTACGAGGCCAACGGCGGTACGGAGCATTTCATCTCCCTTGTGTGCGACGATTCGATCGTCGGATACGTCCGTCTGAGGCTCGATTCCAATCCCATGGCGACGATCAGGGAGCTGAAGGTGTTCGGCCATCCCGCATCCATAGGCGAGGACGACGGCGAGTGGCAGCATCGCGGATTCGGGAGGAGGCTCGTGGCCGAGGCCGAGCGCATCGCATCGGAGAACGGGCGCGGCCGCATCCGTGTGACGAGCGGAGTCGGGGTGAGGGAGTACTATCGCTCGCTCGGATACTCCGAGGACCTGCCGTACATGGCGAAGGACCTGTGATCATCCGTAGAACGGGACGTTGTCCCATCCGGCCCTGCGCTTCCTCATGCTCTTCCCGAGGTTCTCGTAACCATTCATCATATCCTGGGTGACGG
>LVVU01000239.1 GCA_006954465.1 Candidatus Methanoprimaticola hominis | reverse complement strand
TGGTGGTCGCGTCAGTCTCGGCCAGCGCCTTGGCCACCGCAATGGTGCCCGCCGCCAGCACCGGGTTCTCAAAGACGCCCATCGGCCCGTTCCACACAACAGTCTTGGCATCCTTCACCGCATCAGCGTACAGCTCGCGGGTCTTGGGGCCAATATCCATCCCCATACGGTCAGCAGGGATCTTATCGCTGTCCACCACCAGCGTCTCAATGGGCGCGTCGATGGGGTTCGGGAACTCGGCAGTCGTCACGGTATCTACCGGCAGCACCAGCTTCACACCGTTCTTTTCGGCCTTCGCCATCATTTCCTTGCAGTAGTCGATCTTCTCGGCGTCCAGCAGAGAGGTGCCTACCTCATAGCCCTTGGCCGCCAAGAAGGTATAGGCCATGCCGCCGCCGATGATCAGGGTATCCACCTTGTCCAGCAGGTTGTTGATGACCTTCAGCTTATCGGCCACCTTGGCGCCGCCCAGGATGGCCACGAGAGGACGCACCGGCTGCTCCACGGCATTGCCCAGGTAGTTGATCTCCTTCTCCATCAGGTAGCCCACAGCGGTCTCCTTGATATAGTCGGTCACACCGACGGTGGAGCAGTGGGCACGGTGGGCGCTGCCAAAGGCGTCATCCACATATACATCCGCCAGCGAAGCCAGCTCCTTGCTGAATTCGGGCAGATTCTTGGTCTCCTCGGGACGGAAGCGGGTGTTCTGCAGCACCAGAATATCGCCGTCCTTCATCTCGGATACCATCCGGCGGGCATTCTCACCCACTACGGTATCGTCATCGGCAAAGAGGACAGGACGACGGGCATCGGCATGGGGCAGACCAACCGGATCTGGGCGGCGCAGCAGGCCATCGAACATGCGGGGGACAAAGCGAAGGGCTCCGTCATGGCTTCCGACGCCTTCTTCCCGTTCAGGGACGGCGTCGACGAGGCTGCCAACGCAGGCGTCACAGCCATCATCCAGCCCGGAGGCAGCATCAGGGACCAGGAGGTCATCGATGCGGCCAACGAGCACAACATGGCGATGGTCTTCACCGGATGCCGCGTGTTCAGGCACGGATGAGGATCCCATAGGGATCGTCGGATCAAACCGGTGCCCCTTCGGGGGCGCCATATCTTCACTTTTCCAGACAGCGTCCGTGGGAACGGATGCTCAGAATGCCATCGGCTCAGGCCGATGATGAAGGATGAGAGGGCCGGGGCTCCCTCGTTTCACTGCTTGTTGAGCTCTTCGGCGACTTCCTCGAGCTCGGTGGGGATGATGGGTTTGCCCTGCGCCTTGCGGGTCATATGGCCTCCGGGTCCTCCGCGGGCCTGATAGGCCTTCTCCAGGCATTCCGGGTCGTCGCAGACGAAGGCGGCGAACACGATGTTCTTGCAGGGCTTCCCGCAGAACTCGCAGACGTAGTCTTCCATGTTGATTGCCATGTTCCGTCAATCCTCCTTCTCGGTATAATCGGTTTGCCGTCCTCGGTTCACATCCATGCTGAACATGGATGCGACGGCGGAGTGCGTGATGCATCCGAGCGATACGATGTCCGCTTTCCCGATGTACGACGGGATGTCGTCGATGCCGATGCCGCCGGAGGCCTCCACCAGGATCCTGTCGGAGACGGCCTTCACGGCGTCCCTGATCTCTCCCGTGAGCTCCGGTCCGCAGTTGTCCGCCATGATTATGTCGGCTCCCATCTCCGCCGCGGTCACAGCATCCTGGACGCTGGTGACCTCGATCTCCACCTTGGTGGAGAACATGGCTGTCCTGACGCTCCCGCAGGCGGCGATGTGATTGTCCTTGATCATGATCATGGAGTCCAGGCCGGCTCTGTGGGGGTCCCCTCCGGCGATCCTGACGGCCTCCTTCTCGAAGTCGCCGAATCCGGGGGTGGTCTTGCGGGTGGCTGCCACGACGATCCTCCCGTCCGCCTTCTCCACCGCCTTCGCGGTGAGATCGGCCACGCCGCTCATCCTCATCAGGATGTTCAGCGCGGTGCGCTCGGCGGTTATGATGGTGCGGAGGGACCCGGATACGGAGAGGCCTTCACCCGATCGCCGTCCGATGCAAGGGCGGATACGTCGAGCCCTACGGATTCCAGGAGGTCGGAGACGGCCTTCACACCGGCGATGACGGTGTCCTGCTCGCAGGTGACGTACGCGGTGCCGTCGACATCCGGCACTAGGAGCTCCGTTGTGGCGTCTCTGCGCCCGATGTCGGCCTTGAGGAATCCTTGGGCGTCCATGCTATCAGATGTCCAGTTCGAACTCTTCGCCCGTCTTCGGGAGCAGGACGTTGTAGTCGGTGAGATCCGGAAGGAACTTCTCCCTGGCCTCGGAGTGCATGAAGATCACGTTGTCCGGGTCGCAGGCCTTGATGAAGTCGATGAGCTGGTCGCGGTCCGCGTGGGCGGAGAAGTCGTACTTCTGCAGCTCGCACTCGACCTTGCAGACCTCGCCGTCGATGACGACCTGTCCGTGGTCCATGAGCATCCTTCCGTTGGTGTCGTCGGCCTGGTATCCGACGAGGAGGATGGCGCTCTTGGGGTCGTTCTTGATCTTGTTGAGGTACCTGATGACGGGTCCGCCGTCCAGCATTCCGCCGGTGGTGACGATGATCTGTCCCTTCATGGCGGCCTCTCTGCTGCCCGGCCTCCTGACCTCGTTGAACTTCCTCTTGGCGGACTTGAGCTGCCTCTCGTCCCTGAGGTATTCGGGGTAGTCGAGGAACAGGCGGGTGACGGACCTTCCCATGCCGTCCACCCACATCTCGTAGTCGAGGTCCTTCAGGAGCATCATGATCTCCTGCGTCCTTCCGACCGCGAAGCAGGGAACGAGGACGGTTCCTCCGCGGTCGATGACCTCCTCGACCTTGGCGAGGAACTCCTTCTCGGTCTTCTTCCTGGGAGGGTGGTTGCGGTCCGCGTACGTACCCTCGATGAACAGGTTGTGGCAGTCTTTGGGCTTGGCGCCGCGGACGAGCCTCTGGGTCTCGGTGTGGATGTCGCCGGTGTAGATCGTGTTGGTGTCGCGGCTGAACTCGAACATCGCGGCTCCCGGGACGTGGCCTGCATCGAGCATGCCGACGTCGACGTGGTTGATGGTGATCTCGTCGCCGTACGTCATGGGGACGACGCACTGCATCGTCCTCTCGATGTCGTCGCTGGAGTAGGGCTGGACGTAGTTCTCGGCCTTGGCGATCTTCAGCGTGTCCTTCATCATCAGCTCGGCGACCTCCGCGGAGAGGGGCGTGGTGAAGACCTCGCACCTGTCTCTGCCGACGACCTGGGGAACCATTCCGCAGTGGTCGAGGTGGCAGTGGGTGAGGAACATGTGATCGATCTTGGGTGCGGGGAGCGGGAATTCGGGAGGCTTGGTAGGGCTGAGACCGTACTCGACGAGTACTCTCATGCCGTCCCCCTCCATCGTCATTCCCATGCGGCCGACCATGTCAGCGCCGCCTAGAAACTTGAATTTCATTTTCATTCAAACAGCTCCTTTTCGTACAAGCCTCCGCCTCCACGGGCGGGGCCGTATGTGAAAGGGGGTCACGCCCCCTTCGACAGTGATGTGACACAGGACCTTCAGGTCCCATATTATAAGGATAAGAGAAGGGAAACTTGCCATTGTATTTTAAGATAGCTCATGAAAGAGAGGTCTTGAGCGATGTGTACGACATCCTCTAGCTACCGGCGTTTCAGCGCCATCCGGAGGTTCTAGGACATCTGGCTATTGGCCGGGGGATCATCGATAGGGGTGATGGCGATCCGCCGACGGAACACGTCCTCCGACGGTCGCATCCGGCGTCTCAGACATAGGGGGATGGCATGTCTGGCCATGGATCCAGACATATGTCCCCGGCCTTTTGGAATGCAACAGACCCAGCACTGTGATTATAATAGCCTTTAAATGGACAGTGCCACATACATCCCGCATGGGAGCGCTCGACAAAAAGGTCATCAGCGGGATCGCTGCATTCGCAGCCCTGCTGTTCATCGTATCGGCGGTCATGCTCTTCTCCGGCGGCAAGAGCCTGGCATCCAGCGATAGTTCCACCGCACTGTACATTCTGATTTTCGCCGGGATTATGTCCATCCTGTATTCGGCGCAGATGATCGTCGACGGGGATAGCTTCGTCAGGAAACTGGCCGGAGTGTTCCTAGTAATAGCAGGAATCCTGTTCATAGCAGTCAAATTCTCGGGCGGATCCGCCGAGACCGTCATGGGCGCCGCGGGTCTCCTGGCAGGTCTGGGTCTCGTCCTGGACATGCTCGCCCTCTGGGTGTCCCGCATCTACGGGGCCATGTACGTGTCCGCGGTCCTCGCGGCCATCGATGTCGTCATGGGCGGGATGCTCCTCATAAGGGACTACAACTCCGCCTTCGTTCTCGCTCTTCTCCTTGCTTTCGCCGTCTGGCTTCTGGTCAGCGCCGTCGTCACCGGTCTGATCAAGGGCGAGTCCGTCAAGAAGACCCGCGAGGTCGTCGAGAGCCCCAGGGCTCAGAAGAAGGACAAACCCCAGGCCCAGAACAAGAAGGCCACTCCCAAGGCGAAGAAGGCCGAGCCCAAGGTCTCCGAGGAGAAGGTTGTCGAGGAGCCCGTCAAGACCGAGGAGCCCAAGAAGGTCAGAACCGTGGAGCTCCCCAAGACCGCTGCCTCCCAGGCTGCCATCCAGAAGACCCAGGTCAAGACCGAGGAGCCCAAGAAGGAGCAGAAGGCACCCGCCAAGGCCATGGG
>LVVU01000238.1 GCA_006954465.1 Candidatus Methanoprimaticola hominis | reverse complement strand
CTTCTTGTATTCCATGGGAACGACGGCTACGGCCAGAGGTGTGGCTATGGACCAGAATATGGAGTGGGACACAGCCACCCCCAGACGGGAGACCATGAGCATCCCGTAGCTGTTGGAGAGTCCGGTGATAACTTGGAACACGACGAAGAGGGCGATGCACATCAGAAGCATCGGACGGTACTGCATCCTGCGCAGGAGGAGCATCAGAGGAAGGGACAGTATCGCGACCGCCCAAGCGTAGACGGAGATTATCAGACCCGTGGTGGATTCCGATATCCCGAAGTCCTTCGATATGTCCGTGAGAAGACCGATCGGTGCGAACTCCGAGAAGTTGAGGAGGAATACGCAGCATACCAACGCGATTAGCGGAAGCCAGGTTCTGACAGACATGTCCGGACCCCGCTCTTCCGAGGTCCGAGATAAAGTTGTCGCCCTTACCGAAGGCGTTGTGTTCATCCGATTTTGGAAGGATTACGAGTTGTCTAACGTATCGATATCGTATGAATCTGAGATTCCATTATATACTGGATCGCATAATGCGCCGATGTGGCGGATGGGTCTCACAGTCAAGATGTTGTTCAGTCTTGTTTCCCTGCCGGGTATACTGAACCCATCCGTCCCTGTATCATTCCATTCTGATCCTCTTCATTTCGACCCCATGATCCGGAATCGGTTGCTGTTATGAGAACGGTTGTCAATAGGTTTTTTTAGAAGCCCGTTGTTGCAGTTCACCGAGGAAACCGTATCTACGGCACTCGATGTGGATATCGAGTATCCAAACACCTCCTACCGGAACGGTTCCCGACTAGCCGTGAGTGGGAATCGCGACTAGTACGGGACTTCCCGCTTTACGGCGAAAATCCCATGAACCGTTCCGGATTTGACCTTATCGGCCGAGATTACGATTGTTGACAGATGGATCGGTTCTGCGAACAATCGGATCCTCTTCCTCGTCGTATGCTGCGCCCAACAACTTGGAAATAGTGATATGCAGGCACCAGCATCACGTAGGGATTTCGATGGTTTCCGACGAGAGCGATTTGGACGTGATGCTGGGGGATCCCCGTAGAGCTATCCGCCGTATGGCGTTGCCTCTCATCGTGTCCTTCGCCGTCGTGCAGATCAATTCATTCGTCGACACGTCCTGGTGCTCCGGTCTCGGTGCCGACGCAACCGCAGGGATGACCACGATCTCTCCGATCTATTGGATCATCGCAGGACTCGGAGGAGGCATCGGGGTGGGAGCATCCACCCTCATCGCCCGCCATCTGGCGAACGGAAGGGATAAGGAGGCCTCGTCGGTGGCGATACATGCGCTCGCCCTGTCCCTGGTCATCTCGCTCCTCTTGATACCGATTCTGCTGTTCTCGATCCGTCCGATGATGTCGCTGATGGGGGCCGACGATGTCTCCGACTACGGATTCGATTACATGGCGCCTATCGCCGCCATGTCCGTATTCATCATGACGGAGGAGGTCCTGGCAGGACTGGTCCGTTCCGAGGGGGCTGCTTCGAAATCCATGGCGATGGTCCTTTCCGCCGCATTCCTCAACATGATCCTGGATCTGATACTGATCTACGGGCTGGGGATGGGTGTTGCCGGGGCCGGACTCGCTACTGCTCTGTCCTCGGTCCTGTCCTGCTCCATCGGCATCGCCTGGTATGTCCGTGGCAGGATGGCCGTTCACATCCGTTTCAGAGGATTCCAGGCGGACAGGTCGATATCGAAGGGGATCCTCGGAGTGGGCATCCCCCGTGCCACGGAATCTATCGTCGTGAACGGCATGTCGATGGTGGAGAGGTACTTCGTAATCGTCTGCGCCGGATCGTTCGGGTCTGCTCTTTTCAGCATCCCTTGGAGATTCGTCATGATCGCCTGCGTGGTATCCATGGCAATCGCAGCCGCCATCGTCCCTGTCTGTTCCGCCGCATTCGGTCAGAACGATCCTGCCAAGGCCCGCGAGGCCTACCTGTACGGTACGAGGCTGTGCACGACGATCATCCTCGCGATGACCGTCTTCATGTTCGTATTCGCGGAATGGTGCGTCGTGCCGTTCACCATGTCCGAGACGATGCTCCCCCACAGGGGCGAGTTCGCGGACGTCCTCAGGCTGTACTGCGTGTTCATGCCGTTCATGGGCCTGCTGGATACCGGTTCGGCGCTTCTCCAGTCGATGCGCATGGCGAGCGTGTCCATGTGGTCCTCCCTTCTGAGGAACATCATAATCGTCATCCTGTTCGCTGCTCTCTGCCATACCGACCTGCATCTGATGTTCGCGGGGATGGCGGCGGCGGAGGTGTTCGGAGGCCTGCTCAACGCATGGCTGGCCGGGCACGGGTTCTACACCAAGACGAGGATGAGGATGTGGCCGGGAAGGCGTTCCGAGGCTTCGGTTTGAGAAATCGTGAAAAGGGGTTTGGAGGGGCCGGGCCCCTCAGATCTTGGACACGAGGTCCCTGAGGACCTCTTCGGGGTCCTTGGATTTGACTACGCCCGATGCGACCAGGACTCCGCACGCGCCGAGATCGATGGCCGCCTTCACGTCATCGCCGTTCTTGACGCCGGCTCCGCAGTAGACGAAGACGGACGGGTTCGCGGCCTTGACGGATTCGACGGTCCCGCTGACGATGCTGGGGTCGGCGGTGGTCACCGAGATGTCCCCACCGATCAGCGCAGGGGGCTCTACGGCGACTGCG
>LVVU01000237.1:2731-3069 GCA_006954465.1 Candidatus Methanoprimaticola hominis | reverse complement strand
TTCCTCGACAACGACCGCTACAACTACATCTTCAAGGGTCTGAAGAACACCCTGACGATCACCGTCCTCGCTCTGATCATCGGTATGGGCATCGGTGCCGTGGCCGCGATGGTCAGGAGCACCCACGATCAGACCGGCAGATTCCCGATAGCCAATGCGATCTGCCGCCTGTACATCACCGTGATACGCGGAACGCCTGTGATGGTCCAGCTGCTGATCATTTACTATGTGGTGTTCGCGTCGGTGAACCTGAATCAGATCCTGATTGCGAGCGTGGCCTTCGGATTGAATTCCGGAGCCTACGTGGCCGAGGTCTTCCGTTCGGGTATCAACTCGGT
>LVVU01000237.1:0-2724 GCA_006954465.1 Candidatus Methanoprimaticola hominis | reverse complement strand
GAAGGGACAGATGGAGGCCTGCAGGAGCCTGGGAATGAACAACGGCCAGGCCATGAAGAAGGTCATCATGCCCCAGGCGCTCAGGAACATCCTGCCCGCACTGGGCAACGAGGGTATCTCCCTGCTCAAGGAGACCTCCGTCGCCGGTTACATCGGAATCGTAGACCTCACCAGGGCAGGAGATCTCATCAGGGGACAGACCTACGACGCTCTGCTCCCGCTGCTCGTGGTGGCGCTGATCTATCTCGCCATCGTCCTGGTGCTCACATATCTCGTCAAGAGACTCGAGAGGAGGCTCAACAATGCCTATTGATGGAGAAGTTCTCATAGAGGTCAACAACCTCAGCAAGGCCTTCGGGGACAACCAGGTCCTCAAGGACATCAACCTGATAGTGCGCAAGGGGGAGGTCATCTCCATCATCGGTCCCTCCGGATGCGGAAAATCGACCTTCCTGAGGTCCATCAATCTCCTGGAGAAGCCCACCGAAGGAACCGTTCTCTTCGAAGGCATGGATACGATGGATCCCTCTACGAACATCGACAAGCTCCGTCAGAAGATCGGCATGGTGTTCCAGGGGTTCAACCTCTTCCCTCACAAGACCGCGAAGGAGAACATCATGCTGGCCCCTGTCCTCCTGAAATTGATGACCGAGGAGGAGGCCTCCAGGAAGGCCGACGAGCTGCTGGCGAAGATCGGTCTGTCCGACAAGGCGGACCAGTATCCCTCCAGGCTCTCTGGCGGACAGCAGCAGCGTGTGGCGATCGCCAGGGCGCTCGCCATGAATCCGGATGTCATGCTCTTCGACGAGCCCACGTCCGCTTTGGACCCCGAGATGGTGGGGGAGGTCCTGACCATTATCAAGGACCTGGCGGAATCGGGGATGACCATGCTCGTGGTCACCCACGAGATGGGTTTCGCAAGGGAGATCTCCGACCGCGTCCTGTTCTTCAGCGACGGGGTCATCGCCGAGGAGAACACTCCTGCGGAGCTGTTCGGCAATCCGCACAACGAGCGTCTGAAGGACTTCCTTTCGAAGGTCCTTTGAAAACATCAGGGGAGCGATCCCCCGTTTCCCAAACATAGGGGCGATGCGTCGCTCCTCTCTTCTTCGTTATAACTCACGGGTCGTCGGGCACGATCCCTTTGATCCGGACAGTCCGATCCCTGAAGAAGACATCCCCGGAAGGGGAGTAGGGGTTTGGAGGGGCAGGGCGAACGCCCCGCCCGCTTGTGATCACTCGGCCATCCTTCTCAGGACGTACTGGAGGATACCGCCGTTGGCGATGTAGTCCACTTCCGCGGGTACATCGACGCGGCAGATCGTATCGAACTCGAGCTTCTGCCCGTCCCTGTACGCGGTGACGCGGACGGTGCATCCGGGCTCGAGGTCGCTCAGATCGATGTCGAAGGTCTCCTTGCCGGTGAGACCGAGGGTCTCGGCGTTCTGTCCGGGCAGGTACTGGAGCGGGACGATGCCCATCCCGACCAGGTTGGACCTGTGGATCCTCTCGAACGATTCCGCGATGACGGAACGGACTCCCAGGAGGAGCGGACCCTTGGCGGCCCAGTCCCTGGAGCTCCCGGTCCCGTACTCCTTGCCGGCGAGGACGATCAAAGGAGTCATGTCCTCGTAGTACCTCTCCGACGTCTCGAATATGGTTCCGACGGTTCCGTCCGGAAGGTACACGGAGCAGCTGCCTTCGCTTCCGGGAACGAGGATGTTCCTGAGGCGGACGTTGGCGAAGGTTCCGCGGACCATGACCTCGTGGTTGGCCCTGCGGGATCCGTAGGAGTTGAAGTCGGCGGGTTCGACGCCTCTCGCCATGAGGTACCTCCCCGCATCGGTCTTCTCTCCGAAGGCTCCGGCAGGGGAGATGTGGTCCGTCGTGATGGAGTCGCCCAGCTTGGCCAGGACCCTCGCCCTCTTGATGCTCCTGATCTCCGGCTCCTCGTCGATATCGTCGAAGAACGGGGGGTTGCGGATGTATGTGGAATCGGGATCCCACTTGAACAGAGGGGAGTCCTCGCAGGGGATGGCGTCCCATCTGGCGGATCCCTTGAAGATGTCCTTGTACTTCGACACGTAAACGGCGCGGGTGACGAACTGCTCGGTGAGCTCCTGGATCTCCCAGTCGGAGGGCCAGATGTCCCTGAGGTAGACGTCCTTCCCGTCCACGTTGGCCAGGGGTTCCCTGTCGAGGTCGATGTCGACCCTTCCGGCGATGGAGTAGGCGACGACCAGAGGAGGGGATGCAAGGTAGTTGGCCTTCACCAGGGGGTGGATCCTGCCCTCGAAGTTCCTGTTGCTCGAAGCGACGGCGGCAACGACCAGGTCGTTGGCCTTGATCGAGTTGGAGACCTCGTCGGACAGGGGTCCGCTGTTCCCGATGCAGGTCATGCATCCGTATCCGCAGACCTGGTAGCCCATCTTCTGGAGGTAGATCAGCAGCCCGGAGTCCTGGAGGTACTGGGTGACAGCCTTGGATCCCGGGGACAGGGAGGTCTTGACCCACTCCTTGGGCCTGAGGCCCAGGTCGTAGGCCTTCTTGGCCACGAGTCCGGCTGCGAGCATGACCGAGGGGTTGGCCGTGTTCGTGCAGGATGTGATCGATGCGATGACGAGCGATCCGTCTCCGAGGGTTCCCGCGACGGGCTTCCTCTGCTCCTTCACGCCGAGGGCGTCCAGGGTCTCGGCGAACCTCTCCTTCATCTCCCTCATGGGG
>LVVU01000236.1 GCA_006954465.1 Candidatus Methanoprimaticola hominis | reverse complement strand
TGATGACAGGGACGGGTTGTGCGTATAATAACAGCTGTCTGTAATGTTTGTAATAGCTATTACTCGGAATCCACCAACTCGCATGTCACCTAGCTTGATGTTCTTTCATCAGGGGACGACAGCGCCAAATCTCTGGGAGTAGACGCCGACAGGTTCAGAATAATCGGTCTCATCATCGCTTCGCTTACGACTGCGGGATTGGTTAGTTTCACAGGGCCGATAGGATTCATAGGGTTGGTGTCACCTCATGTGGCTAGGATCTTCATAGGCTCGGATAACAGGTTCCTTATCCCTGCATCCGCAGCATTCGGTGCGGCGATGACCTTGGCAGCGGACATGCTCGGGAGGATCGTTGTAGCTCCGGCGATACTGCAAGTGGGTGTTGTGATGTCCTTCATTGGAGGTCCGATGTTCTTGTATATCCTGATTCGGCAGAAGAGGGAGGTTTGGTGATGAGGTTGGATGTCAAGAATCTGTGTTTCTCATATGGGGACAAGCAGGTCCTGAGGGGAATCGATCTCTCCCTCGACCGTCCGGGTTTGTATTGCATAATAGGGCCCAACGGTGTAGGGAAATCCACGCTGGTAAAGTGCCTAAATCGCTTGCTAACGCCTTCATCCGGTAGAGTGGAGCTGGATGGCAAGGATGTTTCGGAGATGTCGTTCGGAGAGGTATCGAGGGTGATGGGATATATCCCGGTGAGATCCGAGGATGGCTTCTCGACGACAGTTTTCGAAGCTGTCCTTCTAGGTAGATTCCCGCATAGGAGATGGGGGTCCACTTCAGAAGACTACAGGATAGTTTCAGAGACGATGAGGGTAACAGGAATCGAGGATTTGGCATTCGAGGATACGTTCGGAATCTCGGCTGGACAGCATCAGAGGGTCATGATTGCCAAGGGTCTGGCTCAGCAGCCCTCGGTCCTTATACTCGATGAGCCGACGGCCAATCTGGACGCGAGATATCAGATATCTATCACCAGGCTTCTGCATGAACTCGCAGAAGAGCGTGGGATGATTGTGATCATGATAAGCCATGATCTCAACATCGCTTCCAGATTCGCAGACAAGGTGCTTCTCATGACGGAGCCGGGGGTTCTTTTCAAAATGGGCGATGCACATGATGTAGTGACAGAGGAGAACATACGCTATGCTTATGGGGTCGATTGCAGCATAATCGATGTTAGAGGCAGACCGCATGTGATCCTTTTGGATGAGCTATCCGATGATGAGGTCGAGAACATGCATCATGTGTCGGACAGACATATTGCGAGGGAGATTACCAGTTTGTCGAGAATCTGAATGCAGTTTCCATCGATATTCGTTTGCAATACGAGAATTGTAATTGAACACAATACAGTAGAAACGTCGAGGACTGCAGTATGCATCAGACCGTCAATTCTGCATCAGATGAGCGGCATCCTTCTGATGTTCGATGATTCCGGCTTACAGGAAACCGATGCCTCATGGCCGGAGGTGGACCGATGTCTCCAGACATGGAGATGCTGCTGTTCGTCATCGGTCTGATCGCGGTCGTCAGCATGCCCATCGTGCTGATCGTATCGATCAGACGCGACAATCAGGATGGGGTCCCTTTCTCCGCCGTTGCCTAGAAGTGGTTATCCTGAATGTCCTGGCCGTGGTCGTCACGATCATACTGGCCGTATCCTATCTCATCCAGAGGGATTACAGGAAGGCGGCTTTGACAGCCCTGGGGACGATCTCGGGATTCGCCGCGTTCGTAGCAGCGGTGGTCGGCCTGACTGCCATCATCTGAGCGATCCGTCTGGCGTTTCGAATCAGTTAGTTGTTATCTAACAATAATTTTACGGGAAAATGGGTGAATCTCTTAGATAAAATCGAGGGAATTCCGATATATTCTGTTTTTGAAATTCAGGGAAAATCAACAAATATCTCTCATGGAATAGAGGGAATGATGACTGGAGCCTCCTCTGATATAGCGCCGTTGTTCGAAAGGAAGGCGTATTCTGCTCTGAAGGAATGGAAGGAGAGGTCCAGGGGCCGTACCGCGATGCTCATCGAGGGGGCCAGGCGTGTGGGGAAGTCCACGTTGGCGGAGGAGTTCGCCCGCAACGAGTATCGTTCGTATGTTCTCATCGACTTCTCGGAAGAGAACAAGGATATCAACGCGTTGTTCAGCGATCTGAGCGACATCGACCGCCTTCTGAGAGGGCTCCAGCTCCAGACAGGAGTGGAATTCGAGGAACGCAACACGGCGGTGATATTCGATGAGGTTCAGAAGTTCCCGAGGGCGAGGGAGTCGATAAAGGCGCTCGTCAAGGACGGCAGATACGATTACATCGAGACCGGCTCGCTGATATCGATCCGGAGGAATGTGAAGGACATCAGGATACCGAGCGAGGAGGAGAAGCTGAAGCTGCATCCGCTGGATTTCGAGGAGTTCCTTTGGGCTTGCGGCAATCGCACCTACAGGATGCTGGAGCAGGATCTCGATGAGAGAAGGCCGTTGCCCGATGCCTTGCATCATAGGATGATGGCTCGTTACAACGAGTATCTTGCAGTAGGCGGGATGCCTCAGGCGGTCGAATCGTTCGTCAAAGGCGAGAGTTATCAGGAGATCGATGGGATCAAGAGGGGTATAATCGACCTCTACATAGGGTCTGTCGTAAAATAAAGTTCAAAAGTCAGTACTTCTATACTCCCATGATATCGTGCATACGGGAATAGTGTTGGACGACTGGTTGAAGCGTTTC
>LVVU01000235.1 GCA_006954465.1 Candidatus Methanoprimaticola hominis | reverse complement strand
CGAACAATCGCGTGCGAGTCCCGCACACAAATGCACAAAGCTGTTCAGCGTCAGCTATCTGCGGCTGTATTAAATCAGAATAGGGGTGCCGAATTCACGCCTAATGGCGAAGCGCCCACTTTTGCTGGCTCGATGCGTTTTGCATCTCTCCCTCGGCGCCATTCTCACGCTCCGAACGATCGGAGATTTCTAAACTATACGATGCACCATGCATACGGAACCTCCGGAATGGGAATATTGCCGATTCCCCCGGAACGTCGTTCTTCCTCGGATGCATTTTTATATGGTCCGGAATCGAGCTCGGTATGAGGAAGATCCTGTACCACGAATCCCAACGCATGCTGCAGCCTTCAGGCGTCATCGGGATCACACTGCTGGTGTTCGTCATCGAAGCCCTCGCCATCCTGTCCTACCAGGGGATGCTGGACCTGGATAAGGAAACCGACGCGGTGGTGCTCAGCATCGTGACCGTCCTGATGGTAGCCATAGAGCTTCTGGCCCTTCTGCTCAGGATGGACGTGACCGTCACCGAAGGGGGTGTCCGCGTCAGGACGATAGGGACCCGCTACATGTCCAAGGAAGAGATCGAGAGGATAGAGATCCGCGACAAGGTCCGCGCTGTCCGCGAATAGGATGGGGGATCAGGCTCTGGATCCACGGCGTCGGATACATCGCACCCGGGATCAAGGGAGGGGTGGAGATCCGCCTATCGAACAGGAGGACGGGGATCCTGATATCCTCCCGCGACCCGGAGGCCCTATTCGAGGCGATCTCGGCGATTCTCCGAGGGCGGAGAGAGGATGAGCCCCAGCGAATGGAGCTTCTTCTCCCCCTCCCCATCCCTCGATTCGAAACCGGCGACCATGCGCCCGATGTCCTCGGACAGCTTCTGGACCTCCCTGTCCGTTCCGTAGACGGGGGCGATCCAGAAGCCCATCGCATCCCTTGCATCCGCCTTCCCTGGGTTGGTCTCGGCATACGTCCTGAAGCGATTGGCGAATTCGATGCAGAACATCAGGAAGACATCCGCCATCTCGGAGTAGGTTATCCCCTCCTTCGGGATGCCGTCGGTTCCAGGCAGCGCACCGGGATGGAGCGCATAGGTCTTCTCCACAGTGCCCCGCTTCTGCTTGTAATCCACGACATCCACCAGACCGCTTCTCTCCATCCTGGTCAGAAGGCGGTACATGGTGGAGCGGGGGATCTCAGGATTCCTCTCGCAGAGCTCCTTGACGGTTACGCGTTTGAGCCTGACGATATCCATCAGTATCCTGCTCGTGCGCGGGTCGACGAAGACCGCGATGAGCGTATCGTCCATGTTCTTGATCGCTCCTGTATGGGTGATATCGTCGCTCTCGACTGAAGCACGCTGCTCGGATCAGGCTCCCTTCCATCTCTTCAGAGCGGGGAATATCCGGGTGCAGTGGTCGCGCATCTGCTCCTCGGTCATGCCTGCATGGGGTGCGAGAGGAACGCAGAGTTCGATGAACTCCTCCATGGTGACATCCTGCAGGAACCTGCCGTTATCATAGCAGTATCTGCAGTAATCGGGATTCAGCGTTCCGTCGGAATTCGTTCCCAGAAGGGAATCGTTCGGCATCGGGATGGCGCAACTCTGGCAGAATCTGGTGCATCCGACGTGTTCCATGATGATAAGTCCATTCCTTGCTATAAAAAGGCCGGGTACGGATGCATACGGATCCGCGAAAATGGGAACAATCGATGATCCCATCGGGAATGCGTCCCGATCACGACACCAGGTGGAAACAACCTGACTGACCGGATGCGACGATGATCTCGAATTCTTTGTTCATACGGGAATCGAATCCATAATCCGGAGGGCATGGGAGGATGTTGCCGACGATACCGGAAGGGATCATGTTGATCGGGATCGGGACATTCTCCAGGATCATATCGATCACGGCATCCGTCGCTGAGAATGCGAATTCCCGGAGCTCTTCCGGGTCCATCTTCTCGGCGAACACAGGATCGATCTGCAGCTCATGAACATCCTCCTCTCCCAAGGCGGAAGCAGCAGATGCTGGTCCAGCTGCGGATGATCCTCAGGACGCCGTCATCCCATGGCGATCCACCTGTCGTCCATGGATCTGGATGTGTGACCCCATTGCAGATGCCACCTGTCCTCCTATCCGAAGTCCCTTCTGTAATCGAAGCGTATCGGATCCCTTTCGAAATCGATGAGAGGCTCCTTCCAGTTGTATGAGGGGAGAGTCGAAGGGCAGTGCTCCATGATCGCCTGACACACTGTGAACTCGATTCCGTAGGGAGCCGCGAAGTGACGGTACAGCCTCCTTCCCTTCGAGACCATGGATAAACGTAATGTGATCCTTCCATGCTTTATGGACTCGGCTTCCGCCACGATCCTGTGGCCGGAATCCATCAGGCTCGCGATCGCCCTGTTGTCAACGCGAGGGATGTATCCTATGCGCTCCCCGCCGCGATAGACGGCCACGGCCGCATGATCGTACTCATTGAGCGGCATCCTCCTGAGATCCAGGACGTCCCCGACCTCCAGACCTTCGGTCAACCGCTCGAATCCATCGATGAACTGCGTCCCTGCGATCTCGGTGCGGATGATGAACGTGACCACATCGACATCGTTCTCGATGCAGAACGGTATCCCCAGCTCCCTGCCGATCCTCTCCGCCTCGTCCTCGGAGATGACGGCTCCGCCGAACATCCATCCGACAGGCGGGTTGTAAATGGGCTATTTTGGAATCGCCTTGCTCACGATGGGGAATCGTGCCCGATGTATTAGGCGGTTGCCAACACGAAAAGGAACGCCGGAGCTATCGATACGAACGATCTGCCAGCCTCGGACCTTATAGGATCTGGATCCCCATCTGCCTCAAATCAAGGCCCCAGAACAGTAGGAGGCAGGACATACACGCCGTCATCCCGCAGATATGCCGCGTTCGTCATCCCGCAGATCACGCACATGAACTCGGGTGGCCGTCCGTGCTCCTGGTTGCGTATCTTCCTGTCCATCCTCAGCAGGGACTCTGCACCTTCGTCTATCTCATGGGCCCCGGTCTTCATTTCGAACGCACCCCATCTCCCGTCGGGCATCTCCACGACCGCATCGATCTCGTTTCCGTCCCCGTCACGGTAGTGCATCACCTTCCCTTCCGGAATCATCGCATACACATTGAGATCGTGCACACACAGTGCTTCGAAGAGGAATCCGAACGAGTTCAGATCGTTGAGGTACGATTCCACGTTCATCCCCAGAGCCGCAGCTGTAAGAGACGGATCCGCAAGATGCCTCTTGGGAGACTTCCCCACCCTTACCGAGGATCTCATATTCGGGTTGAAGGCAGGTTGGAAATCCGTGAAATAGAGTCTTTCCAGAACGGAAAGATAGTCGTCTAACGTGTTATCGGCGATCTGGAGGTCATCCTGGTTCTCCATCATGTCCCTCTTGAGGACTTTCTTGGATGCAGTGGTGCTTTCGTTGCGTGCCAGAGAACGTATGAGACGGAGCATCTTAGCGGGATTGCGATTCACTCCGTCGAAGGAAATATCGTTGTTCACCAAGGTCTCGATGTATCCTCTGGCTACCTCCAGCGAAGCATCGGTGGGAATGCCTCTGACCCCGGGCCAGCCTCCATGAACAGTATAGTCGATCACATCCCTCAATTCCGCTTCCTACGTAGAGAAGGAGAATTCAGGACGATCGAACAACCCCCTCAAGGATACCGAACCGTCGGAGAGCCCCCTTTCGAACAACGTCATGGTCCTCATGCGTAATTCCTTGATACGGCCCGTACCGGAATGCACGAACCCATCCCTGTTCGGAGTGGTAGAGCCTGTGAGCACGAACATCCCCTTCCCCCCTACATCATCGATCCGATACCTGACCGCGTCCCAGATGCCCGGAACATCCTGCCATTCGTCGATCAACTGTGGCAGATCGCTCTTGAAAATGAGCGTGGGGTCAGTCAAGGCCAACTTGCGGTTCTGATAATTCCCTTTCGGATCGGCTATGAGTATGGCACTGTTGCAGCAGTTGTATCCTGCCCAGGTCTTCCCACACCATTTGGGGCCGGTGATGCTGACGGCACCGAAGAGGGACAGACATCTTTCCAGTTCGTTGTCTATCATTCTTGGAACATAACCTTCCTTCCTCAGGGTCATACCTGAACAGCCTGTTGGACAGTATATAATGTTGATGATTTTTCGGACCGATTATTGACGTTTTTTCGGACCGATTATTGATGAGTTTTCAGATTTGTAGCAATCGCCCGCAATCCTCCTGTCGCATCACGAATGATAGAAGCTACACACTCTCCGATATGATGGTTGACCACGACCTCACGGTCGTACCTTCGCCCAGCCTATCGAGCGGTCGCCGACACGGAAAGGAACACCTGCGAAGCAGGATAGAGAGAAATCGACGCCCCCGGGGGCAACGCCGGGGGCCGGAAAGCGTTTGTTGGAATCGTATTCAGGGTCGGAGGTTGTCCTTCAGATCCTTGAGGTCGTCCATCGTCTCCGCGATCTTCTTGCGGACGCCGCCCTTCCTCGTTGTCTTGGTCTTGGCGGCTCCGGCCCCGGCGTCGAGCTTCATCAGGAGCTCCTTCTCCTCCGGGGTGACCTTCTTGGGGATGTCGATGGATACGCGGACCATCAGGTCCCCTCTGGACGAGGAGTTCATCCTGGGAAGGCCCTTGCCTGCGATGCGCAGCACGGTGCCGACCGCCGTTCCGGCGGGGATCTTCAGCGCGACCGTCTCCCCTTCGAG
>LVVU01000234.1 GCA_006954465.1 Candidatus Methanoprimaticola hominis | reverse complement strand
TCGCCGCATTAGAAGGCAGAGGATACATCGTCCTCTGAGCGGCCTATTCTGCTGTGGCCGATCTCATCCTCTGTCAAGAAGGGGTTCTGAATAGTCACCAGCGAGGTGATGTTCCCTATGTTGTCGCTGAGGAGCATCAGGATGCTCTCCAGCACATCGACGCGCTTCACCCCGTATCTGCCGACTATGTCGGTCATCATGATCGAGTGGATGATGTCCCTGACCTGGGACATGGCATCCGATTCCTCGTAACCGGCCGCCCAGACGGACGGGAACCCTCCCCTTCTGAACAGTCTGTCGAGGACCTCGTCGTCCGATGCACCGTCCCCGTACATCCTGTCGAAGAGGATGCATTCTCTGAGGTTGAGTGTGCACACCTCGATGCTGTTCATCCTTCCTGCGAGGTAGGTGGCGAATTCTCCGGAGAGGAGTCTGGAATCGGATCCGGAGATGTATATGTCGCAGCAGTCCTCCGCGATGAGGGATCCGATCAGCTCCTCCCAACGGTCGACGTCCTGGACCTCGTCGACTATCAGTATGTTCTCCTTCCCAGGGTCGAGGGAGTCCTTGATGGATCCGTACAGGACATCCGGGTCGCGGAACCTGCGGTTCGCCCACAGCTCCATGTCGAACAGCAGGATGTTGCTGTCCTTCGCGAACGAGGGCAGCTCCTTGAGAATCGTCGTCTTCCCGCAGCGTCTGACCCCGGTGATGACCTTCGCGTTCCTGTTGCCCACGAAGGGTGAGATCCTGTCGATGTAAGACTCGCGGAGCACATGATCCATGGTATCGATATCGGCCGCTGGGATTAATGATGTTTCCGATGTTTTCGGAACATCAGTTAATATTCAGGATTCTTTCCGATATTCTCGGAAACATCATGCTATGTGTCCCCGTCTTTCATCATTCGGCGGAAACGATGAACGGGATCATTGCGGGTGCCGTAACGGAATCGCTGGAAGCAAACGTTTCTCACCTGACATGCGGAATAGATCTAAGAGAGGTCGATTCAGAAATGACAACCGATGTCATCTCCTTCTTAGGATTGAAAACAACCCTCTCTTCGGAGATCCGGAACTGATTGTTCTATCGGATGCATCGAATAGTCCTATCAGGTATGGTATCTCTTTGGCCATTTCATATGCTTCCTCGGCTTCTTCCGGACTGAATCTAACCAAACCGTCCATCGGATATCTGGCCTTGGCTTCATATCTGTTCAGTATTTCGCAATACACCCTAGCACGCTCGATGTCAGGAGTATCATCGAAACACTCCAGAAGAAAAGTCAGATTATGAGTGCGCTCGATCTTGAACCCCAATTGGATCAATCTCGCTTTGATCATCTTTTCAGCATACTGCTGTGCGTGAAAACAGGCTGAATTAGCGGATTTGAATCCAAAATACCTGGACTCCTCCATGACGCGCAGATCATCTTCCGCTGCATCGATGAAATCCGAGAAGAGCTCATTGAGCATAGACCACTTCCCCTGTCGATACGATTTCATGAGTGAATGAATACTCATTATCCCTGTAATGAAGGAAATCGTCATAGCTCATGACAACTAGATCGAAAGGAAGTCTGAGACCGACGAACTGCCGGGCTATGATAGCATAGAGATCCCTTTCGCTCTCTACTTTATCGAATACCACCAGAATGTCGAGGTCGCTATCATCCCGAGCCTCACGACGGGAAACGGAACCGAATACGATGATCATCTTCGGATTGGTAGCGTTGATGATTCTGCGAATCGCCTCATCCACCTTGCTATAATCGAACAATCACGTTCCCCCTGGCATTACTATAGGTGTCGCAACATATGATTGTATCGTCTTATGTACTAAACACGGACTTCTCATCACCGTTCACGAAGTCCATTGTTAGAACAGGGCACGACAGGATTATCTACGAATTTGTCAATGATCAGTTGCAGTCACCTGTTTTGTTCGGTAATTACGGATGACTGCACCCTTCTTTGAACATTGTGTAGATATCCGGAACGGTCGGAGAATACTCAGACGGTTCGTTCCCCGAAGGATAGAAACCGCCCCTCGCTCCGCTTCGCTCGCGATGGGCGGGAAGTGAAGATGCCCACATCCCTCGCCTGCCTTTCGGTTCAAAGAAGGCAAGCTCAAGCTGTCGATCTGAATGATCTACCAGCATCAGAACGGATAGAGCTTGAAATACCGAGTGGACTCGGGGATCGGATGACCCATCAGAACGTGCGATTCCTTCCCAGTCAACGACGGGACCCAACCGAACCATACATTCCGGTAACCCTTCATCGGACCAGTCCGGCTACGAACGGCGGAACGGCCTTGCTGGTATCGATGGTTCCGTCCATTATACCCTTGCCCATCTTGGTTGGGGATATTGAACCGTCCATCCCCACTTTGAGGAGACCGATTGCCCTCATACGGTCGACGGATTCCTCTTGGACGGGGTCCAGACTGTAGTAATCCATGCTAACAGCCTTCCTCAGACCCTTCTGCAACGGGGTGGGTTCCTCCGCGACGGAACCGTGTTCGAGGACGACCTTCACACGTCTCGTGATGATCAAGATACGGTGAGCCGTATATGATGACTCGCATCTGGCCGAGATGTGGTTTAGTGTTTTCGACGTTTTACCAACATACAGTCTGTGAACAAGACAGCTTCAATGACTCGAGTTGCTGTTCACGAAGTCCGTGTTTGGTACAGAAAGTAAATCGTTTAACAAGCTAGGTGACATGCGAGTTGGTGGATTCCGAGTAATAGCTATT
>LVVU01000233.1:3100-4010 GCA_006954465.1 Candidatus Methanoprimaticola hominis | reverse complement strand
CGAGACCCACCTGGTGGTACGCGAGGAACCCGTCGCAGAGCCCGAGGAGGACGTCGAGGAACGCTTCGAGGAGACCGTCGTCGAGCCCGAACCCGTCGCAGAGCCCGAGGAGGAGAAGCCCAAGGCGAAGGCCAGGACCCTCCGCGGGAAGAGGTCCACCAGCAACAAGACCCTCTCCCCCGAGCAGGAGAAGTTCAGGGACATGCTCCTCGACCTCTCCACCACCCACAACGCCAAGATCCTCGGCGTCGACGGACAGGTGCTCCGCGAGGTCGCCGTCAAGAGCCTGGTCAACTCCCTGAAGGAGGAGTCCGAGGGAGTCGACTCCATCGTCTTCGACGGTGTAATCTCCCAGAGGATCCTCGACGTCTCCGCTGACAAAGGCATCAAGATCGTGGTCGGAACCAGGAAGGGCAACATCTCCAAGATGCCCGCCGACATCGTGATCTGGACCAAGGAAGACCTCTACTGATCATGACGCAGAAGAGACGCGTTGAGACCTGGGACGACCTGCAGGGCATGGAGTCCACCGAGGAGATCCTCATCCCATCCGACCCTCTGGACAGGGTCCTGGGGCAGGAGGAGGCCATCGAGCTCGCCAAGATAGCGGCGAAGCAGAGGAGGCACCTCCTCCTGGTCGGACCCCCCGGAACAGGCAAGTCCATGATCGCCCGCGCCCTGTCCATGAACCTTCCTCAGCCGAGGCAGGAGGTCAGGGTCGTCAAGAACCCCGAGAACCCCGAGAGGCCGTTCCTGGAGGTCCTCGATGCCGAGGAGGTCGAGAAGGAGGAGGACATCCGCGCCCAGTCCGTTGGTGTCCTGCTGGAGCCCAAGGATGCCCCGGCCAATGTGGCCGAGCACCTGGGGTACCGGTGTAAGGAGTGCGGGAAGTACTCCCTGCCCACCGATC
>LVVU01000233.1:0-3087 GCA_006954465.1 Candidatus Methanoprimaticola hominis | reverse complement strand
CCCCCACTGCAGCAAGAGCAAGGTGGAGATGGGAGGCCGCAGCAACCCGTTCCAGGACATCCTGGGCGGGATGCTCGAGGTCGCGATGCCCCAGATCACCGCCGGCAAGGAGAAGGTCCACACGACCCGCACCCGCGACGGCGAGGAGGAGGTCGTGATCTTCGAGCGCGCCGGCGACAAGATCCGCATGCTGGACCAGAAGGCCCTCGACAAGCGCGGGGAGCTCCAGCGCACCTCCAGCGAGAAGGTGCTCGTCAAGCTGCACAGGGACCCGTTCGTTCTAGCTACCGGAGCCTCCGAGACGGAGCTCCTCGGGGACGTGCGCCACGATCCCTACGGAGGGCACGAGAAGCTCGGCACCCCCGCGTACGAGAGGATCGTCACCGGTTCCATCCACGAGGCTCACGAAGGCGTGCTGTTCATCGACGAGATCTCCCATCTCGGAGACCTCCAGAGGTACATCCTCACTGCCATGCAGGAGAAGACCTTCCCCATCGTCGGGCGCAATCCCCAGTCGGCCGGAGCCAGCGTGAAGGTCGAAGACGTGCCCTGCGACTTCATCCTCGTTGCGGCATGCAACATCCAGGACCTTGAGAACATCCTTTCGCCGCTCCGTTCGAGGATCATCGGCGGAGGGTACGAGGTCCTTGTGGACGTGGCGATGCCGGATACCCCCGAGCACAGGGCGAAGTACGCCCAGTTCGTCGCTCAGGAGGTCAACCTGGACGGTCGCATCCCCCATGCCACCATCGAGGCCGTGGAGGCCATCATCGAGGAAGGCAGGAGGAGGGCCAAGGAGGACAACCAGAAGAACGCCCTCACCCTCAGGCTGAGGGAGCTGGGAGGACTCATCCGCGCGGCGGGGGACATCGCCGTGATGGAGGACGCCCCGCTGATCACCGCCGACCACATCTCCAGGGCCCTCAGGCGCTCCAGGGGAGCGGAGGAGCAGATCCGCGAGAGGTACGGCTCCTACAACAAGGGACTCGGCAAGGATGTCTCCTCGGCACAGAAGGAGCGCTCCTCGTACTACTTCCAGACGGAGCATCTCGACGACAACATGTTCTCCTGATGCGAAACCGCGGGGGCTTCCCCCGCATTCCCTTCTCGAACAACATCTGCAACGAATTATATCTGGAAAGACGTTCGAGACCTCATGAAGGGGTCGACGGCGGTTTCCGTTCTGGTGCTGATGCTCCTATGCGCATCGGTCTTCCTGGTCGATGCGGGATCCGAAGGAACACCCGCAACGCCGCAGGACGAGTATCCCGATGCGGATGTCATCATCTGCGAAGGCGCCAACGGATACGTCTCCCTGATCTACAAGATGGAGTCCGCCGATTCCACCCCGTCGTATTACACACGGACGGTACGCAACGGATTCGATGCCAGGCTGTTCTCCTCCTCGGAGGGGCGCACATCCATCGACGTCGTCATGCTCGGAGGCAGTCTGGGAACGCTCACCATCCTCATGCTCGACAGGTACGACAAGAACGCCGTCGCCGCGGATGTGACATTCACCATGAAGGGGGGTTCGGTCAACACGCTCCAGATGGTGCAGGTCTCCGGCAGCGCATCTTCTTCGTTGCCGTCGTCGTACTACAGCGCCTTCCATCCCATCAGGGATCTCGATGTCACCATCGGCGGAACCGTGAGGGAGTTCTTGCCCACGTCCGCCCTGGTCGGCGTGAAGTCCTTGGATCTGAAGGTAATCGACGGCGCTCTGATACACAGGCTGTATCCCACCGGATCCAACGGGAGCTACGATTCCGTCAAGGTAACCATGACCGGAGGGGCCGTCGGATATATGACCAATCAGCGCTCCTACATCGGAGAGATGGATTACGATCTCAGGGTCGGTACCATCGACTATCTGTGCATCGGGGCGGATACGGAGGGCGGTTCCGGATACTACCTGTCCAATCTCTGGACATCCTACGTCCAGTACGATGTCGACGTCTCCCTGGGGGAGTTCCTGAGCGTGGGATCGGCAATCATCGGATCGGGTATAATCGATGTCCCGTCGGTGCTCTGCAACGGGCAGGTCCCCGAGACGGTCATCGCCTGCAACGTCAATCTGGACTGCCTTTCGGCGACGCTATCGGCGGATCGCTGCTTTTTCGAGTCCGACGGCAAGGTGTACAGATTCTCGTCGTACACGGTGGGAGGGGAGCCGTCGGTCGGAACTCAGCGCTCCACCTACTACAGCTCCTACAGGTCCTATCAGATATACGGCGAGGGAGGCATCTGGTCCTCGAGCTCCGGGATAACCGTGATCGAAGGGATACAGGTGGTCTTCAACACCGATCTCGTGGTCAGATCCGGCACCGCCATGGTGGTGGAGCCCGGTGCCATCGCGGTCAACGCTTCGAAGATCGTATTATACGGGACGATCGACAACGGCGGGATCTTCAGGAACAACGCCGTCATCGAGAAGAGGGGCGAGGGAGCGTTCCTGGGGGCGGTGAAGGGGGAGGGCGTGGTCGCATACGGCATCGTCGTTCTGCCTTCCAAGGAGGGGCGCGTCGATGTCATGACGGAGTCCGACGACGCGGTCGTACTGCGTGCGGAGGATGGAGGTCTCTTCTTCAACACGGCTTCGGTCTATCTAAAGAACTCCAATTCGAGGGTGGTCCTCACCGCTCCGACCTCGATGTACATCGGAGGGGATTCATTCACGGTGGGATTCGAGAGGACGGACCGCACCGCCGATTCCCAGACATGGCGTCTGTTCCTATCGGGATTCGATGCGGATTCGTCGATNGACGTCACCATCTCGCTCCGTCTGGCGGACGGATTCACAGCTCTGGTGACCGATGATAGCGGGAACAGGGTCGAAGAGGTTTCGATCGGTGATGGAAACCTGACATTCAGAGCCGGGGAGCCCGGCATCTATCATGTCAGGGCCGTGGAGATCGATGATTCAGGGGGATCGTCCATCTTCTCGGGGATGTCCCTCAACATCATCGTCGCCACATTGATCGTCATACTGGCGGTCATCGTCGTATATCTGCTTCTCAGGAACGCTTGAGGTCGAGCACCAGTCTGATCCCGTCTCCTCCGTCGCTGTACAGCGAGGGCAGGATC
>LVVU01000232.1 GCA_006954465.1 Candidatus Methanoprimaticola hominis | reverse complement strand
CCAAGCACGCATCCACGCAGATGCAGATCCACTCCCCGAAGGGATTAAAGTGGTGCGCGGAGAACGGATTGGACCGCGCCGTGCTCGCAAGGGAGCTGACGCTGGAGGAGCTGTCCTCCATCGTCCCCGATTCCCCCATCGAGACGGAGGTGTTCATCCAGGGCGCCCTCTGCTACTGCATGTCCGGCGGATGCCTTATGTCTAGCTTCATGGGCGGAAGGAGCGGGAACCGCGGTTCCTGCGCCCAGCCCTGCAGGAAGAAGTACGCCCGCGGCGATTCGGAGGGGTACTTCCTGAGCTGCGCCGACCTATTCGGCGCGGATCACATAGAGAAGCTGAGGGACATCGGCGTCACATCGCTGAAGATCGAGGGACGCATGAGGTCCCCCGCCTACGCATATCTGTCGACGAAGGTCTACTCGCTCGCCGAGGCCGGCGACCGCGGGGAGGAGTATCAGGAGAATCTCGCGCTCCTCAGGACCGTCTTCAACCGCGGAACCTCCGAAGGATACCTGGGAGGGGTCGTATCCCCGGTCCAGCCGCTGTATCCCGACAACCGCGGATTCCACCTCGGACGTGCGAGGATATCCAACCAGCGCTTCACGGAGACCGATTTCTGCGATCCGGTCGGAAGGAAGGACGGCCTGTCGATATTCACCGGCGATCAGAAGGTCGGGGGATTCAAGGTGGTCAATCTCGATCCGATACTCGTGCCGTTCAAGATCCCCGACGGGACCTACGACATCTACCGCACCTACGATCCGAGGATAGACGAGATCAAGAACCTGATCGGGAAGGCCCCGAAGCTCAACGGACAGCCTCGCAAGGCTGTTACAGTGGATGCTCTTCCGAAGAGGCTCCCCCACAAGGACATGAAACCGGACAGATCGTTCTATGTGAGCGGCATGAAGGTGCTCGATGCTGTGCTCCCGTACGCGGACAGGATCTACTTCGAGTACGGGGACCATCTCGACGAGGCGAGGGAGGCTTGCGCCGCCAGGAAGGTGGAGTGCGTCGCTCTGCTCCCGAGGTTCGACTGCAGAGACGAATGCATCGCATCGGGACCGATCATGGCGAGCAATCCCTCGCAGCTCGGGATGTCCGACGGGAGCAAGGTGTATCTCAGCTCCGTGTTCAACGCGTTCAACTCCGCGTTCCCGAATGTCACATATCAGACCACCTTGTCTGTAGAGCTGTCACGGAACGAGGTCTCCGACCTAGGTTCCCCTGCAGGACCGAGGCGATGGGATTCGGAAGGACCGAGCTCATGTACACCCGCGATCCGGGACTCGGGAAGGGTTCCATCACGGACGAGAAGGGCGCGGTGTTCCCGGTATACACCGATCCCCGCGGATTCGGACATGTCCTGAACTCCGTGGACCTGTTCCTCCTCGACAGCATCGAGGAGCTCGGAAGGTCCGGAGTGGCTTCCATCGGGATAGATGTGAGGAAGCGCCCCGCATCGCTTGCGAAAGCCGTTGCGATGTACTCGAAGAAGCCCGACGCGACCCTCAGGGGCAAGATCCAGGAGATGTGCGGCGGGGAGTTCACACAGGGCCTCTACAAGCGCGGTCTCCGCAAGGATTGAGCGGACGCAGCACTGCATGCAGTACTCACCTTCATAAACGGTCCCTGCGAGACCCTCTGCATGGACGGAGACGATGCAGGGAGCATGGACTTCATGGAGGGCATCATAGCCACGATGGCCGTCGCCATCGTGCTGACCGCCTTCCTGGGACTCGTGGCCGGCACGGCCGTGACGGGATCGGACCCTTTGGACGATATGGACCCCGGCGAGCTGACCGCGGAGATACGGAAAGGAGAGTTCGTACCCCTCTTCGAGGACTACATCGCAGGATACGCCGACACCCACGGGCTCAAAGGGATATCCGTCTCCACAGAAATCCCTGGAGGATTCTGCGGGAAGCACGATCCCGTGACCTTCGGGGACGTCTCGGATCCGACCGAGGTCCGGAGATTCTCCACCGTGGTGGAGACCGATGACGGAAAGAGCGTCGTCGCCGTCCATGAGGTGGCCGCATGCGCATGAATGACCACGGATTCCTCGCGATGATGGATGCGTTGCTGTTCATCACCGTCATCATCGTGGCATGCTCCGTCGTCGCAGGGATGAGCATGGACGGGGCGCATGACGGATCGAACGCATCCGGCCTCCTCGAATCGATGGTCTCTTCGGAGATCAGGCTATCCGACCTCTCCGAAGGCGACGATTCCATCGTCCGTCTATCGGACCTGATGGCTCTGCACGCCTTCCGCGGATCGGAGACCATCTCGGGATACATCTCCGAGATCTTGAACGCATACACCGGAGGAGCCCCGTACCTTCTCACGATAGGATACACCGACCCTTCGGATGTTGTGCACGAAGCATCGATAGGCATCGCAGGGGACTATCGCGAGAGCGCCGAGAGGACCGTTCCGGTGAGCACGGGAGGCTCGGTGCGTGTCACCCTGAGCATGCTTCGATGAACACCGCAATCAAATCAAAGGAAAGCTGGTCTTATAATCTTACAGTGACTCGTCTGGGTCATTGCAGGCTCCGACAATCTCGAGCGTTTCCTTTTTGTAGTTAAAGGGTATCGTCTGTCGATTAGATGGTACTTCGTATCCACAACACTCTCACCGATTCGGTGGAGGAATTCAGACCCATTGAGCCCGGCAAGGTCAGGATGTACGTGTGCGGTGTCACCGTCTACGACGATATCCACATGGGCCACGCCCGCAGCATAATCGTCTTCGACACCGTTGCGCGCTACCTCCGCTACAAGGGCTATGAGGTCCAGCACGTCACCAATTTCACCGACGTGGATGACAAGATCATCACCCGCGCCGCGAAGGAGGGCATCGACCCCCTGGATCTCTCCAGGAGATACATCGACAGGTACTTCGAGGACGTCTCCAAGCTCTGCGTGAACCGCGCGTCCTGCTATCCCAAGGCGAGCGAGAGCATCGGCGACATCATCGACATGGTCGAGAAGATCATAGCCAACGGCTTCGGCTACGTCGCCGCCGACGGCAGCGTCTACTTCGACGTCTCCAAGGTCAAGGACTACGGAAGGCTCACCAACCAGAAGATCGAAAGCCTCCAATCCTCAGGCAGGATCGCCGACGACCCCAACAAGAAGGGACCCCTCGACTTCGCGCTGTGGAAGGCGGCGAAACCCGGGGAGATCTCATGGGACTCGCCCTGGGGCAAGGGCAGGCCGGGATGGCACATCGAGTGCTCCGCCATGATCTACAAAAACATGGGCCCCCGCATCGATATCCACGGAGGAGGCAACGACCTCATCTTCCCGCACCACGAGGACGAGATCCTCCAGACCGAGGCTGTCACCGGAGAGCCCCTCTCCAACTACTGGATGCACAACGGCATGCTCCAGGTCAAGGGACACGGCATGTCCAAGGAGGAGAAGATGTCCAAATCCCTGGGCAACTTCTTCACCGTGCGCGACGTCCTGCAGAAGTTCGACGGCCACACCGTCCGCTTCTACTTCCTCAACACACACTACATGAGCCCCCTCGTCTACGGGGAGGACATGCTCAACGAGGCCGAGTCCGCCAGGGGCAGGCTCGTCAACAACTACCGGGAACTCCGCTCGTACGTCTCCAGGACCCCTTCGGGAAAGGCCGCCGGGAACGAGATCGAGGAGTACCGCAGGAGATTCTGCGAGGCAATGGACGAGGACTTCAACACCCGCGAGGCCATCGCCGTGATGTTCGAGATGGCGAAGGAATCCAACAAGGCCATGGCCGATTCCTCCATGTCGAGGGAGGAGGCCGAGGCGAGGATCGCCCTCATCGAGGAGTTCGACTCCATCCTCGGCATCATGCCCGACGATGACGAGGACGACGGGACCCTGGATTCCGTCATGTCCATCCTCATAGACCTGCGCAATGAGCTGCGCGCCAGAAAGATGTACGACCTGTCGGACCTCATCCGCGACCGCCTCAAGGAGGCGGATAT
>LVVU01000231.1 GCA_006954465.1 Candidatus Methanoprimaticola hominis | reverse complement strand
GATGCGGATACGAGATCGGGGAATTCGTCCATGACTATGACGAGAGGTCCGGAATCGATCATCCTCTCCAGGGCGGAGAAGATGCCGAAGACGTCCTCCGGGGGATCCTCCGACATGACCTTCCGGACCTCATGGCCGAATCTGGAGATGTTGTCTGACAGACCGGTATCGGATGCCGTGAACCAGAAGTGCTTCTTGTCTTCCACGAACCGGGAGACCAGGGCGGTCTTTCCGATGCGTCTCCTCCCGTATATGGCGCAGCACCTGTTGCCGGAGCTCGAATAGTATCTCTCCAGAGTCTCCAGTTCGCGTTTTCTGCCGACGAACTCCCTCATGTTCGGATATAAATCATTTATATATTTATCATCTTTTTCGATAAATCAAAAAATTATCGAAATTTTCGATAATCATTAGGAATCGATGAAGGGACCGATCGAGTATAGGATTCCCGGTTCAGCTGAACGTCTTCCCGTCGGCCATGTCGTACCAACGGTCCGATTCGGCGACGTCCGCATCGACCCCGTCTCCGATGCGGTACATGTTCCCCAGAAGGATCTGAGCGCCCTTATGGCGGTTCAGAGCCGCGGATGTGAGCCATCTGACCGCCGCTTGGATATCCTTATCGACTCCCGCGCCGGCCTTGTAGAACTGTCCGAGGACGAACTGCGCCTCGGGGTGGCCCGCATCGGCGGCCTTCCTCATCCATTCGGCGGATTTAACCAGGTCGCGGGGCATATCGACGCCTTTGAAATGGAGCAGCCCGAGTTCGTACATCGCCCTGGCGTCGTTGTCCGCCACAGACTCGAAGTATCTCTCCGCTTTCTCGGGGTCCTTCCCGGTGCCGAGACCGGTGAGGAACATCTTCCCGAGGAAGTATCCGGACGACTTGTATCCATGGTCGTACGATTTCTCGAACCAGGACATGGCCGCCTCGTAATCCTTGGCTATCCCCTGACCTCTGGCGTACATGAGCCCCAGACAGAACTCCGCCTCCGCGCTGTCGGTCCTGGCTTCGCGGATGAAGACCGAGTACGCATCGACATAGTTGCGTTCGTCCCTGTTGCGGATGACGAACTTTGCCCATTCGAGTGGGTTCATCTGTCTGTCGACGGCGTTCATGACGACGACGGTATGCGTTTCACATAGTTAATGGATTCTGGGTGCGGTTTCCGGGTCGGGCTGAAGCATGTCGGGTCACAGAGGTTCGGAAGTCGAAGGCATCCCCTCGATCATGCGTATGAGAATCCGTCCGGGCCGTTATCGACGATCTCCACGGCGACCTTCGGGATCTTTCCGAAGAAGCTCATCCCTATGAGGGCGACCTTTCCCGGCATCCCCATATGGTATCTCTTGTCGCGGATCTGGTCAAGGGCGTCTTCGACTCCCCGATCCAGCAAATCCTCCGAATCGACCTTCTTCAGTTCGAAGATCATGGAGGCGGTTCCTTCGTATCTCGGTTTGAGGACGATATCGGCTCTGCCGTTTCCCGTTTCGTACTCGGTCTTCACCTCGTATCTCTTGGTCAGGGCATGCATCAGGGTCATCAGGACCAATGAGTACGAGTTCTCGGCGTTCAGGTTGAGGTAGCTGCCCTCCATGAGGATAGCTTGGAGGAACGACGTCATCTTCGCGGCATCGCAATCCAGAACCGCGCGGTTGAAATCCAGGAACAGGTCCTCATCGATGGGAATCATATCCTTCATGAGCTCATCGATCATCATCGCGACCTCTCTGTTGGGTACGGACAGATCGTATTGCCCATTCTCGGCAGGGACGGCTTTCAGATACCCCGACATGACCATGAGGCTGTACAGGGGTACATCCCTCGTGTTGATCGAGGCGTATCTCAGCGATGATGTCAGATCGGTCCTCAGGGAACCGCCTTCCACCAATCCGAGGATCCTGGAGAAGTTGCTTCCGTTGATGCGCCCAAGCATCCATCTCAGTACGGCGTCTCCTCCCGAGTTGACCCAGTACGACGACGGTTTGAAACCTCTCATGATGTAGCTCATGACGCTGAAGGGGTTGTACACCTCGGCATCGCCGAAACGGTATCCGTCGTACCACTGCTTCACTTCCTCGAATCTTTCCGGATGACCGTAATACGACAGAATCTGTTTGACTTCCGTTTCGGTGAATCCGAATCTCTCGTCCGAGATCGTGGAGAAGATGTTGTCGACGATGATGTTGTTGAGGTCGGAGAATATGCTCTCCTTGGCGATCTGCATGATGCCGGTGACATAAGCCATCTGGATGCTATCGTTGTTCTTCAGCGAGTAGTTCATGAACTCGCCGAGGAACTCCATGATAGGGCGATGGGATTCTTCTCCGAACATGTCGGAAACGGCACGGTCGTACTCGTCTATGAGAATGATGACCTTCTTCTCGTGATACCTCTCTAGTATGTTGGAAAGGTGTCCGATGGACGATCTGAGCTGTTCGCTGCTCGCGGAACGGGAGAAGAGGGCATCGAAGAGCATGTGTTCGTCAGGGGTCAAGCCGTTGTAATCCAGAAGATACAGATGCTTCTTCAAGGCGTCCAGGATGACGGTCCTCATGGCATCGAGGAACCCCTCGTAGTCCGGGGCTTTGGCGTTCTTCATGTTCAGGGATATTACCGGGTATGCGTTGCGGTATCCCTCGAACTCCGGGAATTGGGATATTGCCAGATCATCGAACCAGGCATTGCCTTTGTACTTGATGTTGAAGAAGGCATCGAGCATGGATAGATTGGTGGTCTTCCCGAACCTGCGAGGACGGGTGAACGATGCCGCAGCGGTTGGACTCGATTATGTCCTTGATGAGGAGGGATTTGTCCACATAGTACATGTCCTCCTCGCGCAGTCTGATGAAGGACAGTCCGCTGGTATCTATCTGCTTCATGCTTCAGGGAATGGCATACTTGTTCTAAACCATGTCTACGTTTCATGAAATCCGGGTGTCTTTTTATAGAAACATCCGATGGCCGTATCGTGACCGACAGCAGTGAAAGCGCTTTCGAGCGCCTGAAAAGGTACAGATGGGTCGTGTTCGCCGTTCTGGCGGCCGGATATTTCTTCGTCTACTTCCATAGGATGTCGGTCAGCGTCGTGGGATCCGATATCGTGGCCGATGTCGGAGGGACCATCGGGGTCCTGAGCAGCGTCTATTTCTGGACGTACACCGCAATGCAGATCCCCTGCGGTCTTCTGACGGACAGGTTCGGTCCGAGGGCCGTGTCGTCCGTGTTCCTGCTGGTGGCTTCCGTCGGATCGCTTCTGACGTCGTTCGGCGACAGCTTCGCCGCTATGGTTGTGGGGAAGATGCTCATCGCCGCGGGAATGGCCGTGGTCTACGTTCCTCTGATGAAGCTCGTATCCGTATGGTTCCCCAAGAGGGACTACGCGGTCCTGAGCGGCATCGTCATCGCTGTAGGCAACGTCGGAGCCATCGCCGCCAGTGGGCCCCTCAGTCTACTCGCCGATGCGGTGGGATGGAGGGACGTGTTCCTCATCCTCGGTGTGATAACGATGGTGCTGGCACTGGCATGCGTGCTGGTCATCAGGGACCATCCGAGCCAGAAGGGTCTGCCCTCCATGGAGGAGGCCGAGATGGCCCTCAACGGCAACGATGAAGGCGATGATTCCGCCGGGAAGGTCCCCGTTCTGAAGGGTCTGCGCATAGTCGCATCCGGAGGAAGGAGGTTCTGGCCCTGCGCGCTCGCCTACTTCCTCGTCTACGGAGCCATAATGGTGTTCCAGGGAACCTGGGCCATCAAGTACTTCAACTCGGTCTACGGGTTCGCCCTGTCCGCGGCATGGATGATCACCGCCCTGGGGATCGGGAAGATCCTGACCACCGTGGCTATAGGCGCTCTGAGCACCCGCGGCATCATAAG
>LVVU01000230.1 GCA_006954465.1 Candidatus Methanoprimaticola hominis | reverse complement strand
GATGACAGGGACGGGTTGTGCGTATAATAACAGCTGTCTGTAATGTTTGTAATAGCTATTACTCGGAATCCACCAACTCGCATGTCACCTAGCTTGAACAAGAATGAAAACAAAGTCACAGGAAACCTGACAGTTCTCGGAAATGCTGACAACGATAACAACCTGGATGAAAATGATATTACTGTGATTAGAGAGATAATCTCAACAGGATACTGGGATAAGACCAAGTATCCTTATGCTGACGCTAACAATGATGACAAAATCACAGAAGATGATGTAACATACCTCCAGAATCTGATGAAGAGGAAGAATGCGACCCCTACTCTGATGTTCTATGAAAACTCGTACGGAGACATTGCTTCCATTCGCTTCCCGGTCACCGGCAACATAGGTACTATGTATTGGGAGCAAGCTGATCTCGCCATTCTGCTCGGCCTTTGGGACAGGGTGAAAGCCGTTGGATCTGGTTCCCTCTCTGAAGTCAAGAACCCCGGATGGACCTCACTTTACTCTTATGGGAAAGGATATAACGCTGAACCAGAGGTCGTTGCAAAATCATACGATGCCGCAGGAGTCACCGCAGTCATCGCTTATGTCCAGGGTGACGGTTCTGCCAAGGAGATCGATTCCTATCTCAAGGGAACGAACTCCAAGATTGACCTTCTGTGTCTTCCAAAGACTCTGAATGCTGGCGTCGTTACAGGAGGAGTGCTGCTCTGTGCGGAAGAGAGGTCTGAGAAATACATGGCCTACCACGACGAAGTCATGGACTATGTCGAGAAGAAGATAGGAAACAAGACAAACGCCCCGAGTTGCGTAACCATAATGCTGAAATCGAACACATCCACTTCGGATCTCCGCTTCCTCAATGATTCGACTACAGGAGTTCCCAACGGCCTCTATACCTACATGAAACAGTCTCCGTCGACGGTTTACATAGTAGAACCTACGAACAGCTATGCTACTCACACTGATATCGAGTGGCTCAACGGCAAAAACCCCGATTGGATCATCTGTTGTTCTTCTGGCGCTTGGACTTCAGGCAACACAAAGGAACAGAACCAGGCTGAATTCGATAAACAGTGCGATGATCTGTTCTCGAGCACGAATGCATACAAGAACAAACAGATAATTTGCTCGGCCAACGGAACCATGAATTCATACTATGGTGCGTTCGCTTACGCCAAGCTTCTTTCGTATATGTATGATGAAATTGAAGACAGCTTCGCAGACAAAATGATCCAGAACTTCTTTGACGAGAAGTTCGCATTCTACACATTGGATAATTTCCCGTCGTACCAGTTCTACACAATGTCCTGAACGTGTGAAACTCATTCCAAACCACTTACCAATTATAACGGAGAGGTGCGATGGACGACAATCAAACAGATCCCATGACTAGAATGGCATCCCGTGCAGTTGCGGAATGGAAACAGGATGCCACCAAAAACCGTAGAAGAACAAACACGGTTCAGGACTATACCAAATACGTGAAGCGGAAATGGATC
Organism: Candidatus Methanoprimaticola hominis; assembly: GCA_006954465.1. GTDB lineage: Archaea > Thermoplasmatota > Thermoplasmata > Methanomassiliicoccales > Methanomethylophilaceae > Methanoprimaticola > Methanoprimaticola hominis. Next base: position 1,288 of record LVVU01000230.1, on the reverse strand, counting down.
TTCATATTCATATGCGCAATTGTCGCCATCTTCGCTGTAGGGTGGGGAATGTGTGTCGGAGCCACAGACATCACTGTCCTGGACGCCTACCTAACTCTATGGCAACACATCACGGGCAACATTCAGAATGTTGATTGGGACTTCACAATTGTACAATACCGCCTGCCACGCGTGTGTGCTGGACTTGTTGCAGGTGCAGGGTTGGCAGTAGCCGGTTGCGTGATGCAGAGCGTTCTTAAGAATCCCTTAGCCGATCCATACACCACAGGAGTGTCATCAGGTGCGGGATTCGGTGCAACATTAGCAATAACCATGGGTGCGTCTGTAGCAAGCGGCTCCCTCTCAATTGTAGCTAATGCATTCATCTTCGCCTTGATCCCGACAATGGTCATAGTGAGCGTATCCAAGATGAAGAACGCCTCTCCGACTGTCTTAATCATGGCAGGAATCGCCGTAATGTACATCTTCAACGCAATGTCGACCGTACTCAAACTATGGTCGGATCCAGAAGCCCTCTCTGCCCTGTACAGATGGCAGGTTGGAACCCTGGGTGGCATCGGATGGGATAGCGTTGAAATCATGCTTGCATTCACGACCATCGGATGTATTATCAGTATGCTTCTGTCTCGTGAACTGAACCTACTCTCCGCAGGAGATGAGAATGCTCGTGCACTGGGAATCGATGCAGAGAAAATGCGCATATTGTGTTTTGTGGTCGTCGCCCTGATGAGCGCATCTATAGTCAGTTTCACCGGATTGATTGGATTCGTCGGTTTGGTCGCACCTCATGTGGTAAGACTGTTTATAGGTGCAGACAACAAATATCTGATTCCCGCCTCAGCCTTCTTCGGAGCTGCCCTACTTGTAGTATCGGACATAATCGGCAGAACCGCACTATCCCCAACCATATTACAGGTCGGTGTCGTGACTGCATTCCTCGGTGGACCCCTATTCCTCTGGTTGATCATTCGGAAAGATACCAAAGTTTGGGGGTGATACGATAGAGATCGATTTAGAACAAGTGTGCTTCGGTTACAAATCAAATGAGCCTGTCCTTTGTAATGTAGATCTCCACCTCAAAGGACCAGGCCTGAATTGCATAATAGGACCCAACGGTGTCGGGAAATCAACCCTCATCAAATGCATGAATGGATTGATTAAACCGACGTCAGGAACTATAACCATTGATGGACAAGCTAGGTGACATGCGAGTTGGTACCGTTGGTGCATACGTATTCTGAATCCGTATTACTCTCTAACTTCGTGTAATAAAGACTCTGTAAGAAAG
>LVVU01000229.1 GCA_006954465.1 Candidatus Methanoprimaticola hominis | reverse complement strand
TGACAAGGACGGGTTGTGCGTATAATAACAGCTGTCTGTAATGTTTGTAATAGCTATTACTCGGAATCCACCAACTCGCATGTCACCTAGCTTGTCGACCGTTCATTGGGATTCTACAGGGATCTACTCGGGATGACGGTCCTCGGACGGGATGACGGTCATGCGTATCTCATCAGAGGAGCATGCAGGATCGTACTGGAGAAATCGGAGAAAGCCGGGATCGACACGGGGGTGTACATCTCCGTGGATTCGCCGTACAACACCCATCGCAGACTCGTCGATGAAGGAGTTGGTTTCTGGTCCGAGCCGAGGCGGGGTCCCATGGGGACGTTCACCGCGATACTCGACCCGGACCGCAATGTTCTGCGTATGATCGAGACGGGTGCGGAGTTCAGACTCCGAACCATCTCCTGATCGTCGTGGTGTGCAGCCACCAGATGAAGAACGCGCAGATCGCGATGAGGAAGAATCCTCCGACGATCGTCACCGTCATCATGCCTACGGCGGCGATTATCTCCACGATGAGGGCCGCGAGGCACACCTTCCACAGTCCCTGCCTGCCGGAGAGGCAGCAGATGCCCCCGATGACCAGCATGAGTCCGCCTACGATGTCGAGAGCGGCGACGAACTCGGAGATGTCGGGGTTGTCCATGTAGCCGGATCCCGTCGCGAGCGTGATCAGCCCTCCGATGATGAGGAGGACGGCCATCGCTATCGACTGGAACGGGCGTTCGGATTCGGGCATGATCAGTCGATACGCAGGGGTATAAAAATAAGGTGGGGGCGGAGCCCCCGGTTGTTCAGCAGGACTTCAGGAAGAACCGCTTGACGTTCGGCTTGAACAGATACAGGATGATTATCACCTGCACGACGAGCGAGAGGAGGTTGGGGGCCGATCCCATGGCGATGAAGAAGATGTTGAACACCGCTCCGATGATCGTGAAGATCAGTCCGAGGTACCACATGATGCTCCATCCCTTCAGGAAGCCGTAGCTTATCGCTCCCATGATCAGGGCGCATATCAGGAACACGACGCCGGTCGCCATCCCGAGGCTCATGAAGCTGTCGAGATCGGGATTCTCTTGGACGATCTCGTCTATGATCGCAGTTCCGCCGATTATCAGCACGACGGCGGCTATGAGCAGGACTATCGCGCTCAAGGCATACAGGATCCCGATGATCGTGACGATTAACGGGCGGTCGTAAGGATTGTCTGCCATGAAGAATGGACCGGCATATAGGATATATAATAGGCAGGGCCCGGAGGCCCTGTTGTAAAGTTTCGTTCAATCGCCGAGGTTCGCCTTGGCTACGGCCTCGTTGAGCTCCTTCTGGAGTTCGGGGGGAAGGCCGTTGATGCTTCCGGACAGGAATCCCCTGACGATCATGCTGACCGCCTGGTCCTCATCCAATCCGCGGGACATCAGGTACTCGATCTGGTCCTGCGCGATCTTCCCGACGGCGGCCTCGTGGGTCATCTCCACGTCCGCGACGTGGGCCTCCAGCTCGGGGACGGCGCTGGTGGAGCCTCCGTCCTTCATGATGATGCTCCTGCATTCCAGGTGGGCCTTGATCTCGGGCGCGTTCCCGACGAGCCTTCCGCGTGCGGTCATGTGCCCGCCCATGGAGATGGACCTGCTCATGATCTGCGCGTTGCTCTTCCTGCCGTTGAGGTACACGAGTCCTCCCGTGTCGATGTCCGATTCCTCGTGCGCTATGCACATGGTGTTGTACAGCGCGCTGGCTCCCTCCGCGAGGGTGGCGGACGGGAAGCTCTGGAGGCTTCCGACCGGGTTCAGGATGACGTAGTTGTTGGTGTATGCCGAGTTCTTCCCGACGACGGTCCCGGTCCTGGGGCGGACGCCGGTCTGCTTGCCCCAGCTGTGGATCATGGAGAACGTCAGGGATGCGTTGTCCCCGACGTATATCTCGGAAACTCCGACGTGGACGGCATCGTTGGCGTGGTGGGCGGTGGAGCATCCCGTGATCATCTCCAGGGACGCGTCGTCATCCACGATGACGATGTTGTGGACGTTCTGAACGGACTTGTCCGTGTCGAGCATCATGCAGGTCTGAACAGGGTACTTTATGTGATGCCCGGCCTTGACCCAGATGAAGTATCCGTCCGAGTCCTCGAGGTAGGTCTTGGCGGTGTACTTGTCCTTCGTGGGGTCCACGGCCTTCCAGAGGTAGTCCTTCAGGCCCTCGTGCCTCTTCAGGGCCTCCTTGACGGAGCACATCTCCAGTCCCTCCTGGGGAGGGGTGCTGCAGTGGCTCGGGGCGTTGTCGATGAACAGGAGGGTTCCGGAGCGGTTCATCTCGTCAGCGACGACTCCGACGCGCTCCATGTACTTCTTGTAATCCGAGCTCTGGAGGTCGTCGACGGCGATCGACTCCTTGCTCCCCTCGCTGTAGTTGTCGAGGTCGATATCGGCTCCGAACGCCCCCTTCTTGGCGAGCGCGTCCTTCACAGTTTGATTATATTGCTCTGGCATCCGTCGCACTCCCCGTATCCGTTCTTCTTGATGTCCCTGAGCAGCTCCAGCGGGTTCCCGCTGCACTGTATCCTGCCGTTCTTCATGACGTAGCCCTTGTCCGCGCCGATGTAGTCCATGATCTGCCCGGTGTGGGTGATGACCAGGGACGAGACGTGCCTCTTCTTGCCGGGGCATGTCTTGAAGAGCAGGTCGTGGACCTTGTTTCCGATGAGGTCGATGTTCTCCAGGTCGACGCCCGACTCGGGCTCGTCCAGGAGGATGAACTCCGGCTTCTGGGCGGTGAGCTGCAGGAGCTCGGACCTCTTGATCTCCCCCCCG
>LVVU01000228.1:5039-5366 GCA_006954465.1 Candidatus Methanoprimaticola hominis | reverse complement strand
ACCAAGGACCACCCGCTCATCAGCATCGAGGATCCGTTCTTCGAGGATGATTTCGAGACCACCGCGCAGCTCACCAAGGCCGTAGGCAAGCATGTGCAGATCGTCGGAGATGACCTCTTCGTCACCAACTCCAAGCGCCTCTCCAAAGGGATCGGATGCGGTGCGGCGAACGCCCTGCTGCTGAAGGTCAACCAGATCGGAACCATCACCGAGGCAGGAGACGCGGCGGAGATGAGCTTCTCCAACGGATACAACGTCGTCGTGTCCCACAGGTCCGGAGAGTCCGAGGACACCACCATCGCCGACCTCTCCGTCGGATGGGGAAGC
>LVVU01000228.1:0-5006 GCA_006954465.1 Candidatus Methanoprimaticola hominis | reverse complement strand
GCGAGCGCACGGCGAAGTACAACAGGCTCCTGAGGATCGAGGAGGACCTGGGCTCCAAGGCGAGGTTCCCCGGGATCTCCAAGTTCCGCATCTGAACCCTTTTCCGGGGTCGGTCCGTCGGGATCGGCCCCCTTCCATCAATGTTCTAAGGTATTTGGATTACGCATCCAACCGTCCGGATGCCGACGTATCCCTCCGGAAATCGCAGTTTTCCGCCGAAATTAGTAGTATATAAAGATGACTGCCTGAAAACCCCTTCATTTCCACTGGAAAACGACGCTTAACGTCGATGATTCCGGGTGCTTAAAAACCCCCTTTGGGGAAGGCTTATATGTGGACTATGGTTAGAGGGAGTTTGCGCGTATGGGCCGTTGCATATGGATGGTAAATGCCCGTAGACGTCGCGAATCTCGGGGGAGAGGATTGATCGGGAAGAGTACATCTGATAGCGGTAGCCACGCGTCGCAGAGCGGTTACCTACGCACGCTGGATACCATGGCGGAGTCGTCCATGATGAGCGTGTACTGCACGTGTGGAAGAATCGTTGTGCTCGATCGCTCCGAGATGCACCTGAGGCTCGGCCTCGGTAAGGAGCTCGAATGCTCGTCCTGCAGGAACCAGAGGATCGCCCGCGAGATCGAGGCTATGGACGACCATTTCAACGGCGTCGACGAGCCGGACGGACTCCTTCTCTGAACCTTTAGTTTCGTCTATTTGATAATTGTACAATTGTAACACGTTTTTGAGATTCGTGTTACTGAAAATCGGAGGGATGGACCCTCCGGGAATCACTCTTCCTGAGTCTCCGCCTTGGGCTTCTTCGCTGCCTTCGACTTGGCGGGCTTCTTGACGGTGATCTTCTTCTTGACAGGCTTCTCGGGCTTCTCCTCGCCCTCTTTCGCCGTCTTCGCCCTGGTGGACTTCTTGCGTCCGGGGCAGTCGGGATTGATGCATTCCTCGGTGCTTCCAAGGCTCACGATGGGGGCCTTGCAGATGGGGCACTGCCTTCCCGCGTATGCGATGCTACCCCTCGGTCTCAGAGGATACGTCTGCGTGCATGCGGGCCATTCGGAGCATCCCGCGAACCTCTTCCCCGCCTTGGAGTACATGAGCCTTATGCGGCCCTTCTCACAGGTCGGACAGGGTCCGAGGTCGTTCTTCTCCGTGTTGCTCGTGCACTTGGGATCGATGCACTGTACGGAAGGAGGCATCCCCTTCCTGATGATCCTCAGCTGCGGGAGTCCGCAGACTTTGCAGGTGGTCTCCGTGGTCTGTATGAGCGCCCCGCGGGGCATGGGATAGGCGCGCTTGCAATCCGGGTATCCGTCGCATCCGATGAAGTTCCCGTTCTTGGAGCGCTTGATGGAGAGGCTGTTCCCGCAGGTCGGGCAGGTCCCGATGTGCTGCTGGGAGTGGAGGGCGGCCTTGATCTCGCTGCCGATCTCCTCCTGGTCCTCGGATATCTTCACGGCCACGTTGTACAGCATGTCCTGGGATTCCTTCACGACGGAGTCGAGGGTCCTCTCCCCGTCGGTTATGCTGATCATATCGGATTCCAGCTTCGCCGTCATGTCGGGCTCGGTGATGCCTCCCCCGTGGTTCTCCAGCGCCTTGGTGAGCGCTATGCCGCTGGGAGTGGGGATCATGTAGTTGCCCTGGACGTAGTTCCTGGAGTACAGCTTCCCGATGATGTCGTGCCTGGTGGACTTGGTTCCGAGCTGCAGGCGGTCCATCTCCTGGATCAGGGATCCCTGGTTGTACCTGTAAGGCGGCTTGGTCGCGGATTCGACCATGGACATGGACCTGACCTCCACCGTCTCCCCTACGGAGAGCGGCGGGAGCCTGGCGTCGTTGGGCTTGAGGTACTTGCCGTAGTACTTCTTCCATCCCTTCTTCTTGAGGACGTAGCCCTCGGCGTTGAAGTTCTGTCCCGCGACGTCGATGGTGCACTTGGTGACCTCCGCCTCCGCGTTGGGCGCCACCGTGGCGAGGAACCTCCTGACGATGAGCTCGTAGAGCTTCCACTTGTCCCCTTTCATCTTGTCGGGGGACGCTCCCGCGGTGGGGTATATGGGGGGATGGTCCGTGGTCCTCCTCTTCCCCCTCGAGGGGACGATCTTCTCCTGGGAGAGGATCTCCTCCGCCTCGTTCTTGAATGCCCCGTCCTTGAGCTTCTCGAGGACGCGCGGAGCGAGAGGCTGCGCGGGTACTCGGTGTTCTCGGTACGGGGGTATGAGATGTAACCTCCGGTGTACAGGTCCTCGGCCAGCTTCATGGCGGTAGTCGGCGGGATGCCGATCTTGTTGGCCTCCACCTGCATCTGGGTGGTGTCGAAGGGGGCGGGCCTGTATTCCTCCTTGGTCTCGACGTCGTACGACGTGACCGTCCCGGTCCCGGCGTCCTCGACGACGGACAGGACCGCATCGGCGCTCTCCTTGTCCCAGAACGGATTGTCGGCGTGGTCCCCTCTGAAGGCGAGCATGCCGAATTTGCCCACTATCTCCCAGAACGGGGTGGGGACGAACTTCTCGATCTCCTCGTGCCTGTCGACGAGGAGCTTGAGCGTGGGGCTCTGCACCCTTCCGACGGACATGAAGTTCTTCCCGACCTGTCCGGAGGACAGGGAGATGAGCCTGGTCAGGACGGCTCCCCAGGAGAGGTCGATGATCTGCCTCGCCTCGGCGGCGTCCGCCAGCTTCTCGTTGGGCTCGGTGAGGCTCTCGAACGCGGCCTCCACCTCCCCCTTGGTCAGGGCGCTGAACTTGGCCCTCTTGACGGAGCCCATGTCGGCGCCGATCTCCTTGACCGTCTCCATGCCGATGAGCTCTCCCTCGCGATCGTAGTCGGTCGCGATGATGATCTCGTCCGCCTTCGACGCGAGCTCTCTGATCGTGTTGAGGATCGACTTGACCTTGACCGTCTTGACCTGGGGCGCATGGACCAGCTCTGCCGGGTCGGTGGCGCTCCAATCGTTGTATTCGGGCGGGTAGTCGAGTTCTATGATGTGGCCGCGGAGGGATACGACATCGTATTCGTCGCCTCCGGCCTCGAAGGATATCACCGTCACTCCTCCAGAGGAGGCGGACTTCGATGTGCCGTCGGATAGGATGGTAGAGATCCTGCGGGCGGCATTTGCCTTCTCGGTGATTATCAGCTTCTTCATCGCTGGAGGACCGGAGTACTCGATTTAAGCGTTTTCGTGCTGGATGGCATGCATAGGAGGCTCGGACCAACCCCGGCTCCGGGATTATCCATCGTCGAATCGGGCGTTCCCTATGGTTTCCGGCATCTTCCGCATGGAATCGCTTGATGGATTCTGCATGCTCCTGCCTTCTTTCTGATGCAGGACCAAGGCAATTCCGTGTCGTGATTCGTCCGATATCCGTATTGTTTATAATGGATGGATGATTAAGCCATCTAGAATGATGTTACAGGACTTCATCGGATTCCTAGACGGACTGCAGGGAGTCATCCATGCGATGCCGCTCGATCGCGATCAGGTCGAAGACGTGATCGCCAAGGAAGAGGCGCTTACATCGGTCACCGCCGGGCTCAGGATGGAGAACTCCGGCGTCGCCACCTGCTGTTCCAGGAAGAACGTGTTCGCCCTGTACTGCGATTCCAACTATCCGAGACCGGACAAGATCACCATGGAGATGATCGACGACCGCGGAGTGACCATCGGTCACGATGTACCGTTGTGCATGATGGACCAGTTCAAGGGCAGGTCCGACGTCATCTGGTTCACGGACAACTTCGTACTCTATCCCGGGAAGATGGCCCCCTACGACGTCCGTATGGTCATGAGGGCCTGCAGAATGGATTGGAATCTTCCCGACGGCATCGTCCCGTGGACGTTCTACCCGTCCCCGGAGACCGCGGACATGATCAATTCCTGGTTCGGTTACACCGACAGGACCAAGTCCACGATCATCCTGGGGGTAGACGGACTCGATACACCCGAGGCCTCAGTTCCTGTGGCCGACATGGTGGAGGTTCCCGGTACTGGGTGCGGCCATGGTGAGCCTTCCCCTCAGGACTCCTTTTACTGAAGTGATCTCGTCCGAGAACTTCTTCAGATCCTTCAGCTTGCCTTCGCAGATGAGGATCTCCATGCACTTGTCGTGATCCAGGTGCACGTGGACGGAGGTGTTCACCATGGACTGGTGGTCGTGCTGCATGTCGGTGATCTTGTCCCCGACAGACGACATGGTGTGATCGTAGACCATGACGATGGTCCCGACCATCCACTCCTCGTCGTTCTTCCATTCGGACTCGGCGAGGGAGTCGCGCACCAGGTCCCTGATGGCTTCCGATCTGCTGACGTATCCCTTCTTGGATATGGAGTCGTCGAATTGCTTGAGGAGTTCGGGTTCCAAGGAGACGCCTATGCGCGTTACACCTTCCATGCTCATAGGCACGTGAATGCATCATCCGGGTTTAACACCTTCGCACGCACGATTGTTATCAATAGCGTACGATGATCATTCCTGGTACCACGATTTCATCTCGGGCTCGACATCCACGTTGTAGAGCTTCCCTTTGACCCCCAGCTCGACCTCCTCGAAGACCCAGTTGCCCTGGGACTCCTTGGAGATGATGCGGGCCTTGGCGGGACCGCGGACGCCGAGGTTCAGACCCGGACGGTGGACCAGGATGACCCTTCCGCGGGCCTTGACGATGCATGCGCCCTCCTTAGTGAAGAAGAGGATGTTGATGCCCGGACTCGAGAATACCTGCACCCCGTCGACGAACATCTTGTGCGTCTCCAGAGGATCTATGCCGTTGGAGAGGAGGTCTATCTCGCAGGGCTCGGTCATCCACGTCCTGGCGGGCAGCGTCCCGGCCTCGATGATCTCACCGTCCTGCTCGAAGGACACCCTGGGCTCGACACCCTCGTACGGCCTGTACTCGGGGACGGCGATGCAGAACCTGCGGACTGCGCCGTTGGTCTTCAGGACCATCCTCGGCATGGCGTTGAGGAACTGACCGGGGCACAGCTCGGG